>CALFOA010000450.1 GCA_937919795.1 uncultured Neisseria sp. | reverse complement strand
CCTTAGATGCGCCGGTGCCATATTTCCCGAAACTGCTGTTCCACGCCGCCACCAAAGCGGTGCCGAAAAAAGCGATCGAACAGTTCGGCAATAAATGGACTCAACCCGAAAACATGGTCAACAGCGGTGCGTATAAACTCAGCAAATGGGTGGTGAACGAGCGTATTGAGTTGGTTAAAAATCCGCAATATTACGATACGGCCAAGGTAAAAACCGACAAAATCGTTCATCTGCCGATAAATTCGCAAAGCGAAGATGTGGCGCGTTATCAGGCTGGTGAAATCGACATCACCGATGCCTTGCCGCCCGAGCAATACGCCAAAATCAAAAGCGAGCATCCGAACGAATTAAAAACCAGCCCGATGCTATGCACGTATTATCTGGAGTTGAACAACAGCAAAGCGCCGTTTAATGATGTGCGCGTGCGCAAAGCCTTGTCGCTGGCCTTAGACCGCGACACGCTTACCCAAAAAGTGCTCGGCCGCGGTGAAGAACCGGCTTATAACTACACCCGCGTCGGTACCGCCGGTTTCGTGCCCAACGTACCCGAATGGAGCAAGTGGGATCAGGCCAAACGGATTGCCGAAGCGAAAAAATTGTTGCAAGAAGCAGGGTATAGCGAGGCCAAGCCGCTCACTTTCAGCTATCTTTATAACACTTCCGAACAGCATAAGAAAATCGCCGTTGCCATCGCTTCGATGTGGAAACAAGCCTTGGGCAATGTGGAGGTGAAGCTGGAAAATCAGGAATGGAAAACCTATACCGACAGCCGTCGCAACGGCAATTACCAGCTGGCGCGCGCTTCTTGGTGCGGCGATTATAACGAGCCGTCCACCTTCCTGAACACCTTGAAAACCGGCCACAGCAGCAACCGCGCCAAATACAGCAATCCGGCTTACGATGCCTTACTTCAGCGCACCTTAGCGGCCGGTGTGGATGACGGCGCACGCAGCAAACTCTATACCGAAGCGGAAGCCCTGATCGATCAAGATACCGCGATTATCCCGACTCACGGCTTTGTGAACTCGCGGTTGGTTAACGAACGAATCGGTGGTTATTCTACTGAAGACGTACTAAACGAACTGCCAAGCAAGCGATTGTTTATCAAATAAGTTTTCAGACAGGCATAGAGCAGGGCGGGCATGAAGGCCGAACAGCAAAATGCCTGTCTGAAAAGTTTAAAACCACGCTCGAACCATAAAAAAACCGCCTCGTAGAAACGAAGCGGTTTTTTGCTCGATAAATGTTTGATTACATTTTCGGAGCGGGAGCAGCAGGAACCGGTTGTTCAGCTTGTGCGCCAGCAGCAGGACGCTCGAAACCTTTAGATTTCATGCAAGCGTCGAATGCAGCGCGGTCAGCAGTTTCGCCAACAGTTTGACGGCACTCTTGCAGTGCAGCTTCTACACTGGCGCTACCTTGCGGTGCAGCTTGAGCTTCTTCTTGCGGAGCAGAGCTGCTTGAACAAGCGGCTAACATCAGGGCGGCAACAGAGGCAACCAACAATTTTTTCATGATTAACAACCTTTCTCTCTAGTTTGGGATTTTTCTCGTTAACGACATTCAAGCCGTCAAACAAAAAAAGCATTCAAGTGCTTCTCTAGCGTTCTGATAGCTTAAGGGCGATTTAGTTTCAAAAAGATAAATGAACAAGCTGATTGTATTGCCAATGAAAACCGCTAAGTCAATGCAATTTCTGAAGATTTTTGCCATTTTATTTCAATGAAAACGTTTGTAAAGGAGCAAGCGAGCACAATGCTACTGCCTGAGCCGCCCCGTTTTGTGGCATAATGCGGCCTAAGTATAAAGCATACAAAACACCTTTCAGACAGGCATTGCGCCTGTCGAACTAACGGAGAACCTCTGTGAACCAATTTTCCAACCTCGGCCTGGGTAACGAAATCGTATCCGCCTTAAGCGAACAAGGCTACGAAAGCCCTACGCCCATCCAGGCCGCAGCGATTCCCAAAG
>CALFOA010000449.1 GCA_937919795.1 uncultured Neisseria sp. | reverse complement strand
GGTGATCACGGCGGGGGTAGGGTGCTTGGGTTCGCCGATGTGCAGCGGTACGGCGGCAACACCGCTTGGCGGCTGAACGCCCTGCATCGCTTCGCGCAAACGGGCGAAGGGGTAGGGTTGCAACTGGTTCATTAGGGGGTTCATGGCAAATACTCGGTAATCGTGATAAAGAAGCGGGATTTTAACTTAAATTAGGCTGGTGCTAAACCCAAATAGGATTTCAGACAGGCATTTGCCGGGCTGGCAATGCCTGTCTGAAAACGCGTTATAGGTTAGAAAATGTATAGCTAAGCCTATCGTTATCGCGAGGCCGTTTGGAAAATTAAAAGCAGGTGGATGCGTTGCCGTCTTTATCATGAAGGCAATTTTTCTGATACATGCCGTTCCAGCGGTATTCGGTGAATGGTTCGACCTCTTCTTTTTTAGGTTGGGCGGTGGAGTTTTCGGCTGGGGGCAATGCCATCGGGCGTTTGAAAATCCTATCGAGCTGGTCGCAGGAAGGTGTGCCCCTGCGGTCGCGCAGCAGGGAGCCTTTTTCGTTTTCACATTGGCGTTGCAGGCGGTCTATCTCATGGGGATCCGCTGAAAAAGCGGGCAGTGAGATTGAAAGCAATAATATCGGTACAAAGTATCGGTGCATGGTTTTCATGGGTATCGGTTCCGGATAAATGTGAAAAAACAGTAGCTGTTTTGAATACAAATTATTTTCTAAGATTGTCCAAGATTGAACAAAGAGTGTCTTTTACCTGATCATTTTGCGTATCAGAGTCTTGGTAAATTGCACGATAAGTTCCAAAATCAACAACTTTGCTGACACTGTTGCCTTTGATCATGGCTTTATTTTCATGTTGTGCCGCAACTGCAAAAAATGCCATGTTTATCTCTTTTTAGAGTCGTGCAATCAGAAAGAATTGCGGTTTATATTACGCCGAAACGATGCGGGCAACAATTAATTATTCTGGCCTGCTTCGATTTGGTGTCGGTGTGGCGGCAGGTATTGAGCCAGGCGCCATTCAACTGATTTCCAAACGAAAATCTTCTTTCACTTCTTCCATCACCACATAACTGCGGCTTTCGCTGGCGGCGGGCAGTTGCAGCAGAATGCGCCCGAGCAGATCGCGGTAGGCCGACATATTGGGCAGCCGCACTTTAATCAGGTAATCGTATTCGCCGGAAATCAGGTGGCATTCCATAATCTGCGGGATCAGTAGCGCTTCACGGCGGAAGTCTTCAAAAATATTGCCGGATTTCGATTGCAGCTTGAGTTCGACAAACACCAGCAAATCCTGCCCCAGCGCATGGGGATTGAGGCGGGCATAATAGCCTTCTATGATGCCTTCGCGCTCGAGGCGGCGCACCCGTTCGGTCACAGGCGTGGTGGAGAGGCCGACTTTATCGGCCAGTTCGGTCATCGGAATGCGGGCGTTTTGTTGCAGCAGGCGCAAGATTTTGCGGTCGGTTTTATCTAGGTCTTTCATGCTTTTTCACTTTGAAACTTAAAATTTTAGGAATGATAGTATGTTTTACTGTTTTAATACAGTGAAAAACGCTAGATGGTTTTGAATACACTGTATAGATTCACTGGCTGATTATGAATAGTTGAACGATATGACAACTGTTTTCAGACAGGCATCTAAATATTATTCGAATAAACAAAAAAGGGCGGGCGTATGAAAGTGATTGTATTGGGAGCGGGCGTGATCGGCGTGAGCACGGCATGGTTTTTGCAGCAGGCCGGGCATGAAGTGGTGGTAATCGACCGCGCGGAAGGCGTGGCCTTGGAAACCAGTTTTGCCAATGCCGGCCAATTGTCTTACGGCTACACCACGCCGTGGGCGGCACCGGGTATTCCGCAAAAAGCGCTCAAATGGATGACCAAGCCGCATTCGCCGCTGATTCTGCGCCCGGACGGCTCGCTGTATCAATTGCAATGGCTGCTGAAAATGCTGCAAAACTGCACGGTCGAAAACTATACCCGCAACAAAGAGCGAATGGTGCGGATTTCCGAATACAGCCGCGAGATGTTCGCCCGCATGGAGCGCGAGATTAATCTGCCGTTTGAAGGCCGCCATAAAGGTACTTTGCAGATTTTCCGCCAACAAAAAGAAGTGGATGCGGCGAAGAAGGATATGGCGGTGTTGGCCGAATACGGCGTGCCGTTCAGCGAATTGTCGCCTCAGGAATGTTTGCAATACGAACCGGCGCTGGCGGGCGTGGTCGATAAACTGGCCGGTGCGTTGCATCTGCCTAAAGACAGCACCGGCGATTGCCAGCTGTTTACCACCCGTTTGGCCGAATTGTGCACGCAGGCGGGGGTGAAATTTTTGTTCAACCGCAGCATCGAGCGGCTGGAAACGGCGGGTAAAAAAGTGAGCGCGGTATATGCCGGCGGCGAGCGTTTGGAAGCCGACCATTTTGTTTGCGCACTCGGCAGTTTCAGCCATCCGATGCTGAAACAATTGGGCTTGAACGTGCCGGTGTATCCGGTAAAAGGCTATTCGCTGACCGTGCCGATTGTGAACTCGGATGCCTCGCCGGTGTCCACCGTGTTGGACGAAACCTATAAGGTGGCGATTACCCGTTTCGACAACCGCATCCGCTTGGGCGGCATGGCCGAGTTGTCGGGCTATCAAATCCAGCTCAATCCGGCGCGCCGCGAAACGCTGGAAATCGTGCTCAACGATTTATTCCCGCAAGGCGGCGATGTGTCGCGCGCCACTTTCTGGAGCGGCCTGCGCCCGATGACGCCCGACAGCACGCCGATTATCGGTTACAGCGGTTTCGATAACCTCACGCTCAACACCGGCCACGGCACGCTGGGCTGGACCATGTCGCTCGGCTCGGGCAAGCTGGCGGCCGATATGGTCAGCGGCGTGACCCCGGAAATTCGCGTCGATGATTTGGGTTTGAATCGTTACCGTTAAACTTTAAACTTTAAACTTTTAAAATGCCTGTCTGAAAAAAACGGTAAGTGTTTTTCTAAGCACTTACCGTTCCATAAATAATAAGGAAAAAAATCATCATGCGTCCTTTGCGAGCTGAAATCCGTCTTCATCATTTGCGTGAAAACTATCAAACCCTAAAACACATCCACGGCGGCAAACTGCTGGCGGTGGTGAAAGCCGATGCTTACGGTCACGGTGCGGTGCGTTGCGCCCATGCGCTGGCCGATTTGGCCGACGGTTTTGCCGTAGCCTGTATCGAAGAGGCCATCGAACTGCGCGAACACGGCATTGAAAACCCGATTGTGCTGCTCGAAGGCGTGTTTGAAAACGAAGAATACGAAATGGTTGACCATTACCGCCTGTGGCCGGTGGTGGCCAGCCAATGGCAGCTGGAAGGTTTGTTGCATTATGATTGGCAACAGCCGGTAAACGTATGGCTGAAAATGGATTCCGGTATGCACCGCGCCGGTTTCTTCCCGCACAATTACGCCGCCGCTTTTGCTGCGTTGAAGCAGAGCGACAAAGTGGCCAACATCGTGAAAATGAGCCATTTCGCCTGCGCCGACGATGCCGAGCGCGGCATGACCGAAATGCAGATTGAAACTTTCGATTTAGCGGTGGAAGGCTTGCCGGGTGAAGAGAGCCTCGCCAACTCCGCCGCCGCGCTGGCCTATCCGCAGGCGCGCCGCGATTGGGGGCGCACCGGTATCGCGCTGTATGGCGCCGATCCGTTCCTCGAAAACGACCCGCGCATCAAGCCGGTGATGCGTTTGGTGACCCGCGTATTCGGCGAACGCGTATTGCAGCCGCACGAACCGGTGGGCTACGGCGCCGCGTTTTATACCAAACGCTCCACCCGCGTCGGCCTGATTGCCTGCGGCTATGCCGACGGCTACCCGCGCCGCGCCGAAACCGGCACGCCGGTAGCGATTAACGGCCACCGCAGCCGCATCATCGGCCGTGTTTCGATGGATATGATGACGATTGAGTTAAACGGTTCGCACGAAGGGCTCGGTGCTGAGGTAGAATTATGGGGCGACATCATCAATGTGAACGAAGTTGCCCAAAGCGCCGAAACCATTGCTTATGAAATCTTGTGCGATGTGAAACGGGCGAAATTTGTCTATATCGAATAACTGTTTTAATCCAAAGAAGCCCGAATATGAGCGAAACCGCCACCTTAGCCCTCACCAAACAACTCATCGCCGAAGCTTCGGTGACCCCCGATGATAAAAACTGCCAAGCCATTCTGGCCGAGCGTTTGCAGAAAATCGGTTTCACCATTGAAGCGATGAACTTCAACGACACCCAAAACATCTGGGCGCGCCGCGGCAACAGCGCGCCTTTGCTGTGCTTTGCCGGCCACACCGATGTGGTGCCGAGCGGGCCGGAAGAGAAATGGACGTCGCCGCCGTTCGAACCCACCGAGCGCGACGGCAAACTCTACGGCCGTGGCACGGCGGATATGAAAACCAGCATTGCCGCGTTTGTAACCGCCTGCGAGCGCTTGGTGGCCGAACACCCCGAGCATTCCGGCAGCATCGCGCTGCTGATTACTTCCGACGAAGAAGGCGATGCGTACGACGGCACCACCAAAGTGGTGGACGCGCTCAAAGCACGCGGCGAAACCATCGATTACTGCATCGTCGGCGAGCCGACCGCCGTTAACCGTTTGGGCGACACCATCAAAAACGGCCGCCGCGGCTCACTTTCCGGCAATTTAACCATCAAAGGCAAACAAGGCCACATCGCCTATCCGCATCTGGCGGTAAACCCCGTCCACACCTTCGCGCCGGCGCTAGCCGAATTGGTGGCCACCCAATGGGATCAGGGCAACGCCTATTTCCCGGCCACCGGTTTTCAGATTTCCAATATCCAGGGCGGTACCGGCGCCACCAACGTCATCCCCGGCAGCCTGAACGTGAAATTCAACTTTCGTTTTTCCACCGAATCCACCGACAGCGGCCTGAAACAGCGGGTACATGAAATCCTCGACAAACACGGTTTAGACTACGATTTGCAGTGGTCACTTTCCGGCCAGCCCTTCCTCACCGAAGCGGGCGAGCTTACCCAAGTGGCGCAGGCGGCGATTGCCGAGGTATGCGGCATCAACGCCGAGCTTTCCACCAGCGGCGGTACGTCCGATGGCCGTTTTATCAAAGCCATCGCCCGCGAGTTGATTGAACTGGGGCCCGTGAACGCCAGTATTCATCAGATTGACGAACATATTGAGTTGGCCGCGGTGCCGGAACTATCGGCGGTTTATCAGAATATTATGAAGCGCTTGTTGGTTTGATTGGTTTTAGAAAATGCCTGTCTGAAAAATTCTTTAGCTTCGCAGAAACTCGCAAGCTCGTTTTCAGACAGGCATTTGTGTTTGATTAATGGTTTAGCCGAAAAACAGAAACCGTAAAATCAATAAACCACGCAGGCTGGGAGCGCGGGCGGCTCGCCCGCAATTTGTCCGCAGGACAAACTAAAAAATGTTTTGGCACCTTCTCAG
>CALFOA010000448.1 GCA_937919795.1 uncultured Neisseria sp. | reverse complement strand
CCAACTATGTGTTGTGGGGCTATGGCGACGGCGCGGTGATGGCCGTGCCCGCGCATGATGAACGCGATTTTGAGTTTGCCCACACCTTCAAGCTGCCGATTAAACAAGTGATTGCGGTTGGCGAACAGCCTTTCGATGCCGATCAATGGCAGGATTGGTATGCCGATAAAGAAAACGGCGTGCTGGTGAACAGCGGCGAATTCAACGGCATGGGTTTTCAGACGGCCTTTGATGCGATTGCCGCCAAGTTGCAAAGCTTAAATGCGGGCGAACCGAAAACCCAATACCGCCTGCGCGACTGGGGTATTTCCCGCCAACGCTACTGGGGCTGCCCGATTCCGATTATCCACTGCGAAAGCTGCGGCGACGTGCCCGTGCCTGCCGAGCAACTGCCGGTGGTGTTGCCGGAAGACGTGATTCCCGACGGCGCAGGCTCGCCCTTGGCGAAAATGCCCGAGTTTTACGAAACCACCTGCCCTTGCTGCGGCAAACCGGCCAAGCGCGAAACCGACACCATGGATACCTTTATGGAATCGAGCTGGTATCAGTTCCGTTATATGTCGCCGAAGTTTGAAGGCGGCATGCTGAAACCCGAAGCGGCGCAATATTGGCAGTCGGCCGACCAATACATCGGCGGCATTGAGCACGCGATTTTGCACCTGTTGTATGCCCGTTTCTTCACCAAACTGATGCACGAAGAAGGCGTGGTGGCGGTGAAAGAGCCGTTCCAAAGCCTGCTCACGCAAGGCATGGTGTTGCAGGCCACTTACTATCGCGAGCCGGAAGGCGGCAAAAAACAATGGTTCAACCCCGCCGAAGTGGATGTGCAAACCGACGATAAAGGCCGCCCGGTCGCAGCCGTATTGCGTGCCGACGGCCAGCCGGTAACCATCGGCGGCGTGGAAAAAATGTCGAAATCGAAAAACAATGGCGTCGATCCGCAAGAGTTGATTGAAGCCTACGGCGCCGACACCGCCCGCCTGTTTATGATGTTCGCCTCGCCGCCCGAACAGTCGCTGGAATGGAGCGACGCCGGTGTGGAAGGCGCGCACCGCTTCCTGCGCCGCCTGTGGCGCACCGTGTTTGACTATCTCGGCAAAGGCTGCGCGGTCAGCTCGTTTACCGGCAGCCAAGACGGTTTGAGCAAAGAGCTGAAAGAGCTGCGCCACAAACTGCACAGCACCATCGCCAAAGTCAGCGACGACTACGGTCGCCGCCTGCAATTCAACACCGCCATCGCCGCAGTGATGGAACTGCTCAATCAATATGACAAAACCGACACTTCCAACGAGCAAGGCCGCGCCGTCGCGCAAGAAGTATTAGAAGCCGCCGTGCGCCTGCTGTGGCCGATTGTGCCGCACATCTGCGAAGCCTTGTGGAACGAGTTGAAGCCATCTGAAAACTTGTGGGCAGCCGGTTGGCCGCAAACCGACGAAGCCGCGCTGGTGAAATCGGAAATTGAAGTTATGGTGCAAGTAAACGGCAAACTGCGCGGCAAAATCACCGTGCCCGCCGATGCCTCGAAAGACGACCTCGAAGCCGCCGCACTCGCCACCGAAGGCGCGGTGAAGTTTATGGAAGGCAAAGCACCGAAGAAAGTGATTGTGGTGCCCGGCCGTTTGGTGAATATTGTGGTGTAAAGGCTGAAAGCTTGCAGCCATCAAGAATGCCTGTCTGAAAACCTATCCTCTGTTTTCAGACAGGCATTCTTGCTAACAGGAACTATATATGCGTTCTGCTTATCTTCGCACCCTCCTGCGCTCATCGCTGGTGTTTTGGCTGCTGACCGTTGTCGTATTTTTTATCGGCAGGGTGGTTTTATTTTCAGCTTTTATCGATGAAACGGTAAAACAAAATTATGCCAACGACCTCAGCGCCCTGTTTCTGAAAGGCTTGCAATTCGACATCAAAGCCGCTTCGATTATGACGGCGGTGCTGGTGGTGCCGGGGCTGTTGTGCCTGCTGGCCCGCAAAACCATGACGGTTTACCGCTATTGCCTGCCCAAGCTGCTGACGGCGTTTTTGGTGATTGCGCTGGCGGCTACGGTGGCGAATTTTTACTATTTTCAGGTGTACGAGCGGCAGTTTGACGTATTCGTGTTCGGCCTGTTGGAAGAAGGTACGCCCACCGTATTGGCCACCATTTGGGCGGATTATCCGGTATTGCCTGCACTGGCGGGCTTACTGGCGGCATCTTGGCTGCTGCACCGCCTGTTTGCGTGGGTGGCCAAGCGGTCAGAAACGGGCGAGCCTAAGCGTTCAGTAGTGATTGTGTGTACCGTTGCAGCGGTTTTGGCCTTGGCGGTCGGCAGCCGCGGTTCGCTGGGCAAGTTTCCGCTGCGGCAAGATGCTGCGCAGATTTCCGCATCGGTACACCTCAACCGCTTGATTCCCAATGCCATATTGGCCTTGGATTGGGCGCGTAAAGAACACCGCAACAGCCAGTCGTTCCATCCGGTTTCCGATGAAGAAGGCAAAGCGTTGATTAGCCGCATTTCCGGCGGGCAAAGCCATTCGGTGGATTTGGCACAATTTTATAGTGAAACGCCGGTAAATCAGGCAGTTGTGAATAAGCAGCCCAATGTGGCTTTTGCGGTGATGGAAAGCATGAGCAGCCATTTGCTGCAATTACACAACGAAAAGCGCGATTTATTGGGCAGGCTGGCACCGCATTGGCAGCAGGATTGGGTGTACCGCCGTTTTGTATCCGAAGGCGACGGCACCAGCGATACCCTGCACCGCCTACTGGTGCGCAGCAATTTGAACCTGAGCCAGAGCAAAGTTAAAAACAAACCGTTTCCGGGCAATATGTTCCAGCCTTATCTCGATGCCGGCTACCGCATTCTGTTTGTCACAGCGGGCAACGGCGGCTGGCGCGATTTAGACGGCTTTATGCGCCACTTGGGCGTGCACGAAGTGGTGGATGAAAACACCTTAAAAGCCCGTTATCCCGAAGCCCGTTCCGATACTTGGGGCGTGCCGGACGAATTTATGTTCCGCTACGCCGCCGAGCAACTGGCCGAGGCCGAAAAATCGGGTAAGCCGCTGTTTGTGTTGATGTTGTCCATCACCCACCACCCGCCCTACCGCCTGCCTTCGGTCGCCCAACCCGGCACCACTTTCCAGTTGAGTGAGCAAGAAAGCAGCCGCTTTGCCAACTTAAACCAAAGTGGCGAACTGAATGAAATCCTCAACACCTTCCGCTATGCCAACGATCAATTAGGCAGCTTCATCCAGCGCGTAAAACAAGAGTCACCCCATACCCTGATTGCCGCCACCGGTGACCACAATATGCGCGCCATCGGTTATCCGAAAGCCGAAGAAGCGGCGCTGGGCCACGCCGTGCCGTTTTACCTGTACGTTCCGCCTGCTTACCGCGGGCAGGCCGTTTTTGAAGCGCAGCGGCCGGGTTCGCATAAAGATATTATGCCGACCTTATACGAATTGAGTTTGTCCGGCACACGCTATTACCGCACAGGTTGTAATCTCACTGCTCCAAAGCCTGATAATTATTGGTGCGGCTACGGCTACAACACCGAAGTGCTGTTGGTGGAAGACGGCTTTTATCACTTGGGCAACCAAAAATTTTACGCCTGGCAGCCGCAAGAATGGTTAAAAGCAGAAGACACCGGCCGGCCTTCCGTCCATGCCGATATTATCGAACGCGGCAAGGCTTACACCGGCTTCTTGAATTGGCAGATTTTACGCGCCATCAGTCAACAACCATAAAAGCATTAATCGATAAATGCCTGTCTGAAAACCCATCAATCTTTTCAGACAGGCATTCTATTTTTACTGCATTCCGGTTATAACAGCTATCATCGCTTTAAAGCAGCCTATACCTAAAGTAGTATCAAAAATCCGCTATACTGTTAAACAGCTTTTCATGTGCACTATGCCTGTCTGAAAGCAATTTATCGTAACCGCACCCTATTGACTTCAAAACCCAATACAAAGGAGAAATTGCATGGCTTCCGTTTTAGTCATCAACGGCCCCAACCTCAACCTGCTCGGCACCCGCGAACCGCATATCTACGGCGCCGAAACCCTCACCGATGTTGAAAACCACCTGATTCAAACCGGCAAGGATTTAGGCATCAGCGTCAGCTGTTTCCAAAGCAACAGCGAAGGCGATATCGTCAGCCGTATTCATCAAGCTCGCGGCGAAACCGACTTCATCATCATCAATGCCGGCGCCTATACCCATACCAGCGTCGCCATTCGCGATGCCATCAGCGGCGTCGATATCCCGTTTGTGGAAGTACACATTTCCAATGTCCACGCCCGCGAAGCCTTCCGCCATCATTCCTATCTGTCCGACAAAGCCATCGGCGTCATCGTCGGCCTCGGTACCTACAGCTACGAAGCTGCGTTGCGTTTCCTGCACCGTCAAGCGGCTAAGCAATAATTCGCCCATACTAAAAAATAGAAGAATGCCTGTCTGAAAAACGAGCGAAGCGAGTTTTTCAGACAGGCATTTTTTTCAGACAGGCATTTTTTTCAGACA
>CALFOA010000447.1 GCA_937919795.1 uncultured Neisseria sp. | reverse complement strand
GCAAGATGAACCGATTTTTATTTCGGGAAAAGTATATAATTCTACCGTGAATGATATTCTTACGAGACATTGTAAGAAAGCCGGAATTCCAATAATATCAATTCACGGTTTGAGGCATACACACGCTTCACTGCTTTTGTTTGCTGGAGTATCAATAGCAAGTGTTGCACAAAGATTAGGACATTCAAGTATGACAACAACGCAAAAAACTTATCTTCATATTATTCAAGAACTTGAAAATCAAGATACCGATATTGTGATGCGGCATTTGGCTGGACTTTGCTAACCAAAAACAGGCGGATATCGTGTCCGCTTGTTTTATTTTTGACGCTTTTTGAAGCACCGGCTTACGTTGATGAGAAGCGATAGCCGCGTCCAGCTGGCGGAAGAAGTCGCCGATGGCGGTTTGTTCTTGGATTGATTTTGGTATTGCTAGCGTTGTTGTAAAAAACTCTGAAGCTGAAATATTTAAAAGTCCATGATTTCTTGCACCCTCAACCGCAATGCTTGCCACTTGGTTATGCCAGTAGTTTGTGTCGTAATAAGAAACTAAAAATTGAGAATTAATGTTAGTTGGTTTAAAAACAATATAAAGTGTTGATAAAACACCATAATCATAATTATTCAATCGCTTAACAGCTCCCCAAGGATAGCCATTAGAATAACTTTTGTTATAAGCAAACTCGCCATTTTTAATTAAGTAATATCCACTAATATTTTTACTTGCAATTTGCTTATCAAAAAATTCTGTTTGTGCAATAAGTCCATACTGTGCAGAAATTGTTAATGGCAATTTACTTATCATTTCAGTATTTTTTCTAGTAACTCTTTCTGCCACTTCCCCCAGCTTTCGCTGTTCCCAAGCATCAGTAAAATCCGGGAATCTAAGTTCAGGAAATGCCTCTCCATCCTTTGGAAACATTTTTTGCAGCAAACTTTTCTTTAATTTGTTGGTTCTCTCCAGCTTACGCTGATGAGAAGCGATAGCCGCGTCCAGCTGCCTGAAGAAGTTGCCGATGGTGGTTTGTTCTTCAATAGTTGGAATTGTGATTTTGATATTTGAAACTGTTTTCCAATCGGCTCTTGGCATCTTTGTACCCGATGTGATGTTCACTTCATCTAAAAAGCCATTAGATTGAATAACACAATAGATAAATCTATTTGAATAACCTTCACGGCAAGAAAACGCCCAGATTTCGCCACTTTTGACACCTTCTTCATCTGCAAACCTCCATTTGTTGAGATAAGGCCGTAGCTTTCCAAAAAGAATATCTCCTTTTTTAAATAGCGTATTTGACATTGTTCGTACAGATGTATTGCCAATAATTCTTCCCGTATTGCTTTCTAAATTTTCCAATTCAATATCAACTGAGTAATCTTGCGATTCAACGGTTTCACTCCTGAGAAAAACCAGTTCTTTAAACTTTCGCTGTTCCCAAGCGTCATTGAAGCCGGGGAAGCGTAATCTTGGCACTTGTTGCTTATTTTTTCCCATTTTTATTTCCTTGAATGCGTTTCACCGCTTTATCAAAATCCGAGGTGATTTTTTGCTGCTTATTGTATGCCTGATAGACTTCAACCGCTCTTTGTGCCGCTTGTTCACGGCTGATTTTGCCTTTGTGCGGCAGAATGTCATAACGGTTAAAACTTAAGAAATCATCAATGCTTCTGGCAAAATCCTGCATACCCAATAAATGTTTGTCTTCCAGCAGACGCTCTACATAATCGAAATAGGCGGTAGCCGACGGAAATAATGGCATCAAAATTGTAGTGTTCAATTTTCCGCGTAACCTGTCTGCTGCTTCTTGGCGAACTATTCGGAATTTCCGAATAGTTGGATTTTGTTCTAACTCGCCACTTTCAAAGATATTTTTCAAGTGTTCGTTAATGGTCGGTACGCTGACGGAAAACAATTCGGCAATACTTTTTTGGGTCGCCCACAGGGTTTCGTCTTGAACCAATACTTCGGTCTGCCCATCCTCAGCATAAATTAAAAATTGTATTTCATTCATTTTCATCCCCTTATTTATAAACTCATCCGCCCTTGGCTTTTTTTGCCGTTTGCTCGAGGGATTTCAAGTTTTCCAAATAATCTTTTTCCACTTGAGTCAGGGTTTTAGCTTGGAATTTTTGATATTCCACTTCAACTTTTTTCTCCATTTGTTGATGAGAGATTTTGCCTTTATCTGTTAACAACACTTCGCCGGTTGCCATCAAAACCTTGTCAACATGTGCAATCCAATCGTGCATGGTCATGGCAGCTTGTCTATCGGCTTGGCGTTCGGCAAAATCCAAATAACCTGAAACCAACTGGTTTAAGCCTTTTAATTCCGCTTCTGACAGGTAGTTTTTGGCGGTTTTGGCTTCTTTTAATGTGGGCAATTCGCCGTTGAATAACTTCAACCTCATAAAATTTTGTTCGGCATTCACGCGCTCATAAATTAACTCTGCTGCGGTATGCTGATGAATGGCGTAGTGCATTTTATTTTGTATCGTGGCAAAAAACTGTTTGGCTTCGTCTGCCTTACCGTTGTAATCTTGGCTGGTTGCAAATAAATCCAATATCTGGCGGTAAAACACTTTTTCACTGGAGCGAATATCTCGGATCCGCTCAAGCAATTCTTTAAAATAGCCGCCACCGCCCAACTCTTTTAAGCGGCGGTCATCCATTGCAAAGCCTTTGACTAAATATTCTTTTAATACATTGCTTGCATAATGGCGAAATTGTGCTCCGCGCACTGAACGTACCCGATACCCAACGGCCAAAATCATATCCAGATTGTAATAAGCGATTTGCCTCTGAATGCTTCGTTCGCCCTCGTTTTGAACTGTCAACTGATAGTTGACAGTTGAATCTTCCACCAGCTCGCCATCGGCAAAAATCGCTTTGATGTGTTTACTGATATTTTGCTTGCTGGTTTGAAACAGCTCTGCGATTTCCAATTGGTTTAGCCATACGGTGCCGTCTTGCAAATGCAATGAAATCTCGGCTTTACCGTCTTCGGTGTTATAGATGATCATTTGCTTATTCATGGCTTGCTCCTTATTGGTTTTCTGCCATTTCGTCGGCCAGCTGGTAAATGGCTTGGCGCAAATCGTTGCGATAGCGGATTTTGTTTAAATCGCGGATTTCCGGCTCGCGCGCCAATAGGCGGTAGTTTTTGCCGGCTTCGGTAATCAGGTCGCGCAATTGGCCGGTGCTGTCCAAATCTTGCATGCCGTATTGGTGGCGGGAAAACATCTCGCGCATTTGGGTGTTGTTGATGGCATCGGTAATGCCCCATTTCACTCTGAAGTCAATCAGGATATGGTCGAGTATTATCTTATTGGCTGCCTGAATAATGCTGTCGCTTTCGGTTAGGTTTTCAACCGGGTAGTGTTCAGCCTGATAGCTGCCGTTATAGATGGCGGTGGCGGCATTGGTGATTTCTTTAGCATGGCCGCGGTCTTCCAGCCCGCTGGCAAAGCGGTTGATGTCTTCGCGGGTGTGTGCGGCGGCTTCCATTTTTTGCTCGTGCACTTCGTTCAGCAGGCGCGTCACCAGCTCGGTGAGGTAGTCGTAGTCGATTTTGACGTCTTTCACATGGGTCATGCGCAATTCGATTTGGTGCAGCGGAATTTTCTGGGTTTCGGCCAAATGCGCTTTCAGATCGTTGGCCAGCACGGTGGTGAGCATGGTTTCCTGTTCGGCATTCATGCCCAATGCGGCCAGCAGTACTTCGGGCTTGTCGTAATCAAAGCCGATTTCACCGGCTTGCGCTTCCGGATTGTATTGTTTGAGCTGGCTCATGCCATTGTTGTAGGCACGCAGTAATTCCACCATGTGATCCTTGGCTTTTTCAGACGGCGGTAAGTTGTTGAAGCCGTCGGTCAGCTCAGCCAGCTCTGCCACCACGGCTTTTACTTCGGCAAGCAGCTCATAAAACGGCTTGGCCAAAAGACCGTCTTTTTCATTGCTTATGCGTTGCTCGTCGGGCGACAAGATGGCGGAATCTTTGTTGGCATAAATGGCCAGCGCTTCATTCATCAGCTTTTCGTTTTGTGCCGGCCATCGGTAATTCACGACGCGCCCCCACGGTTTTTCTTTCATGTCGGCAATGCGGTTGGTGCGCGAATAGGCTTGTATTAAGCCGGCGCCTTTTAAAGTGCGGTCAACATAAAGCGTGTTTAATTCGGGCGCATCAAAGCCGGTGAGCAATTGATCAACCACAATCACCAAATCGAGAAAGTTTTTATCAGCGGCGGATTTGTTCAGACGGCTGGTCACATCTTGCGTATAGCCCGCCACATCATCCATGCCGAAATGGATGCCGAATTCTGCTTCATACGCCGCCATGGCTTCTGACAAACCGCGATTGGTTGCCAGCATATTGTCGTTGTTGCTGGTGTTGTGGCTGAAGGTAATCGCTACTTTCAGGGTGGGCAAGCCTGCGGCCTTATGCTCCTGATTGACGCGCTGGAATTCGCGGAAATACATCATCGCCATCGGCGTGCTGGCTTTGCCGCCGCCCACATGAGTGGTGAACAGGGCATTGTATTTGCCGTCGTTGGAGCGGTTGCGCCAGTTTTTGAAAATATCGGCCACCACCAGGCGCACATGCTCGATGTTTTCATCGTAGAAGCTCGGTTCCACGGCATCGTCCATGTCTTCTTGGGTGAGGTTGTCGATTTTTTGGCGGATTTTTTCTTCCGTCCAATTCGGATTGCGTTCACGATAAAAAGCGGGCAGATATTGGCTTTTCATCTGCACTTCATCGATGGTGGTTTCAAAATCCACTTTGAAGCCAAGCACATTGCGGTCGGCAATGGCTTCGCGGATGGTGTAGGCGTGCAGCAGCGGGCCGAAAATATCTTCGGTGCGCAAGCCTTTGGTGGTGTCGTCAAACATGGGTGTGCCGGTGTAGCCTATCCAGGCGGAGCGTTTGAAGGCTGCCTGAATGGCTTTAAAGCTATCTCCGCCGGTGGAGCGGTGGGCTTCGTCTACAATAAACACGATGTTTTTGTCGGGCGCTTGAAAGTGCTTGCGTTTGATTAAGGTGTCCAGCTTTTGCACCGAGGTTACGATAATGTCGTTGCCACGGCTTTTGAGCTTGCGGCTTAAATCGGTGGTGGTGTTGGTGCTCTTCACCATGCCGTTTTGGGCGATATCGGCCACATCGCCGTCGGGGTCGTAGGCTTGGTAGTTTTCGCTGGTTTGGCGGGTGAGGGCGATGCGATCCACCACAAACACCACTTTGTCGACATGCGGCATGCGGCTGGCCAGCCAGGCGGTTTTGAAGCTGGTGATGGTTTTGCCCGAGCCGGTGGTGTGCCAGATATAGCCCACTTTGTTGCTGCCCAATTCAAAGTCGATCTGTTTCAAATGAATAATGACTTTTTGGGTGGCATACACTTGATACGGACGCATCACTTTGAGCGCCTGCTTGTTTTTGGTGCCATCCAAAATCATGTAATTAGTGGCCATTTGGTGTGCCATCGGGATGCTCAGCATGGCATCGGCAAAGGTTTTCCAATCGCGCACAATGGCGTTGTCGCGGTTTTGCCAGTTGAAGGCGAAATCTTTGTTGAATTTGTCGGCGGTGGTGTTGGCCATGTATTTGACGTTGTTGGGCGTGATGGCCACCAAGATTTGTAAGGTGGAAAAAATATCGCGATACTGGTTTTCGTCGATGTATTGGTGCATCTGATTGAGCGCTTCGTTCACATCGCGGGTGTCGCGCTTCTCTTCAATCTGAATCACCGGCAGCCCGTTGATCAGCAAGGTGGTGTCGAAGATGCGGTTTTGCTTGCCGATGATTTTGGCCGGGCGGCGGATTTGGTTCACTACCTGATAAACGGTGTCGCCCGCGCCGACTTGTTTTTGGTCGAACACGGTGAGAAACACATGGCGGCCATCGTCCAGATCAATTTCAATTTGCGACACGCCATTTAAGCCGTAGAGAAATTGCCCGGCCAGATAGGGCGTGTGCAGCTCGGAAATAATTTTTTTTACCTGATTGAATTCCACCACACTCAAAGGGTGATCCAGAGTGTTTTGATTGTGCTGCTCCAAAATGGCTTTGAAATTAGCCCACAAATCATCGGTGGTTTTGATTTCGGGATGATGGCGCCAGCGCTTGGTTTTATAGATATAATCCGCCGCCGGCTCGGCCAGCGTGTTGCCGCCGTCCGAGTGGTTGCCGCGATGACTGATCACGCCGCTGCTCAGATATTGGATCAGTTCGGTTTCAAATTGCTGTTCATTCATGATTCACCACGCTTTCGATTAGCCCTAATGTGATTTTGGTTTCTTGTGCCGCCACCCGGTTTTTCAACGCTTGCAGCCGTAGCTGCATCATGTATACCTGACCGATGATTTTTTGCTTTTCCAGCGGCGGCAAGGTATTGATTTGCAGGTTTTTCAGCTGCGCTAGGGTATATTTGAGCACGCTGGAGCCTTGTAAGGCCGCCGCCCATTGCCTTTTAATGTGTTTGTCTTCGTTGAGCAAATACAGCAAAAACTGCTTATCCAGCTGCTTGCCGGGGATGAGCTTGATGTAGTTTTGCGTTTGGATATAGCCTTCATGGTGGCGGCTCACTATTGCCGCAGTGCCGGAAATCAGGCTGAACACAATATCCCCCGCCGCCAGTGTGCAAACCTTGCTCCAGGTGGATACGGCTTTGGTATCGGTATGCGCGGGCTCGTAGCCGGATAAATCGGCATTCAGATGATGCTGCGCATACCAGACATAACGAGGCGCCTGCTGATCGGGCGACTCTACCACCCGGAATTGAGGCGAACCACTGGCAAATCGAACCAATTTTTCCAGCTTTTCCATAAGTAATTCCTTTTGTGATTTTTTTAAATCACATAAAATTTCCTATATCATAAGCTGATATGCTTATTCTTGCAATATAATTTTGTGATTTCTATAAATTACATTTTTTATTTTAAAAATGCAAATAGAGGCCGTCTGAAATCTTTCAGACGGCCTTTATTTGCACTATGGATTTATTGGATTAGGTCTATTTTACATATGCGTTCTGTCCAAGCCTGAAATACCACTTAATCAAACAAATCCGGCTCAAACAAATCGCCCTGCTCGTGTTGTACGGTAACGGTACGCCGCACATCCAGCGTGAGGTCTGATTTCACCGTACAACAGCACGGTAATACCTCATCATAGCCGATGAAGGCCAGCGGCAGGTCGGCGTAATCGACCGAGCCGGAGAGTAGTTTCACCCGACAACTACCGCAGTAACCCGCACGGCATTGATACTCGACCTCATGGCCGGTGCGCGCGAGTGCATCCAGCAGGCTTTCGCCTTCTTTGAGTTCAAACGAGTAGTCGTGGGTGGTGATGCGCATGGGAGATATTGGGGTTGGACGCTTAGAAAAAATTCAGGCGCACAACCCAAAGGAAAAACCCCGAGCGATGCGCCTGCTGTGATTTTAAGCGAATTACAGCTCGAAGTCGCTCAGATCGCTGGAATTGATTTCGGCGTTGATTTGACCCACCAAATAGGAGCTGACCTCGACCTCTTGCGGGGCGACCTGTACGTTGTCCGAAGACAGCCATGCGTTGATCCACGGAATCGGGTT
>CALFOA010000446.1 GCA_937919795.1 uncultured Neisseria sp. | reverse complement strand
AATCGCCGGTATGTGGCAAAAGCTGCATTTACAGGAAATACGCTGTTTAGCAACCGGATTAAACACAAATTCGCACGAGTTTGCTGCTTGCTCGCTATCTGCGCTTGCTAAAACGGGCGAATACCGGTGATTTGTTAAACGGCTTATTTATAGCGGAAATAAAGTTTTTCCGCTATAGAAGTTCAAAAACTTGTTTAATGGCACATGGCAGCAAGCAAAATGCCTGTCTGAAAAAAAAGTATTTTTATCTAAAAAATATATCGGTTGTTTGCTGCCAGATAAATATATTTTACAATAGCGACTTTGTTAACCAGCCTAAACTTTTATATGCTATGTTTAACAAACAGGTGTGAATTTTAACAAACTATTTATGTATGGAGAAAATATAGTATGACGACTCGTTGGGGTAAATTTGATACTCATGGCCACAGTAAATATTCAAACAGCGTGGATTGGGCTTATTCGCTAAAAGGGAAAAGATCATGGGCGGAACACAGTTTGCCTAAACCTCATCCGCAGCCTAAACCCAATCCGATATTCAATGATCCGGATGAACAGGTAACCGCTACCAACAATCAATTGCGCGGCAATGTGCTTGATAATACGGTAAATCCTAATCAATCAGTGCTCAGCATTGAGTCTTTCACCATCAACGGTATGAAATACCTGCCCGGCCAAACAGCAGGTTTGTTCGGTATCGGCACGTTTACCTTGGATAAAAACGGCCATTATTTGTTGTCGGTTGAAGGTCAGCGCGTGGCGAACGCGACCGTACCGTCGGTGAGCTACACCGTCAGCAATGGTTCGAAAACCGAGCAATCGCTGTTGAACATTGCCATTGCGAAAAATGTGGTCGGCCAAAGCTATCCTGAAGCCGATAAAAACGCCGTTACCCGCATCAACCTTAGCCATACCGAAGTGCTGGACGGTCGGGTAGACAGCGGCAATATTTTCAGCGGCCAAACTTGGGAAAACGGTCATAAACCGTATATTTCCGGCTTCACCATTTACGGCGTGTATTACGCCGCCGGCCAAACCGTTACCATCGCCAATATCGGCGACATCACGGTGAACCGCGACGGCTCTTACCAGATTAACGCTTATGCAGTAAACAGTGAAAAAACCGCCTTGCCTGATATCGCTTTTACCATCAGCAACGGTTACAGCGCTTCTTCATCTACTTTACACCTGAAAATGACCCAAGATGCGCCGGTAGACGCCGACGAATCGGTTACTGTTACCGAGCAAAACACTTTGGGCAACGTATTGGCAAACGCCAGCCATCAAGTCACCGCGTTTGAAGTGGACGGTACGCTGTATCAACCCGGCCAAACCGCGCAAATCGACGGCGTGGGCGCGTTTACCTTAAATGCAAACGGCAGCTACGAGCTGGCAGTAGGCGGCTTGGCGGCAGGAGTGGTGAACGTACCTGCCATCAGCTATACCGTAAGCAACGGTTTTAAAACCGATTTATCTCAACTGAATTTAACTTTGAACTATCCGGCACAGCCTAAAGCGGTGCTGACTGATGGGGATGAACATGACTTCGATTATGCGCAGCCGTTCAATCTACTGGATAACGCCAGCAATTTGGTGAACGGTGAACCGGCAGGGAAGGTATTTATTACCGAGTTTGAAGTGGATGGCTTGAGCTATGCGGCGGGAGACATTGCCCAGCGTAACGGCGGTACTTTACAGATTAATGCAGACGGTTCTTACCTTTTTCACGATAACTCCTCTCTGTATAGCTACATCGATACGGTGAAATATACAGTGAGCAATGGTGTTGATACGGTTACGTCTACTGTGAAATTTGACTACGCTTATGATTGGAAAGAAACTCTAGCCGGTGCTATTCCTGATCCGCTGGGCTCGGCACAATATATTGTGGTAGAGGGTGATAACCGTACAGGGTCGTCCGGCGAATTGCACGGCAAAGCTTATTATTCCGACTTGGTTATCGGCGATGCGTACCAAGGCCAAACACAAGATAATCTGATAAAAGGCGGAGACGGTATTTTGCAAATCAGTGCCGATATTTTGGTGGGCGACCGTTTGGATGTTAGCAGTCTGCACTGGGAAGTCGGCGGCGTAAGCTTTAAAGGCAGCGACTTTGCTACGGCCAAAGAAGCGATTGTTGGCTATCTGAAAGCCAATAATCTGGATTATTCCAGCGTGGGTGCAGGTTGGAACACTAGTGATTCCAATACTTCATATTGGTGGGATATGTTTACCGAAACGCAAATTGTCGATGACCATGTTTACGGTTATGTTCACCAACATTATGCCCAGCTGATGGATACCAGCGCTCAAGGCGGTAATGACGTGCTGATTGCGGGAAGAGGTAAAGATATCCTGATTGGCGGCGCCGGTAACGATACGCTCACCGGTGGCGAAGGCAAAGATACTTTTGTGTTTGCCATCAACAGCAACAGCGGCCACGATGTGATTACCGACTTTACCAAAGGCGTCGACAAAATCAGCTTTACCGACTTGGTGGATACTTCACAGCTGATCTGGCAAGCCGATTTGCGTACGCTGAAATTCACCGGCGTGCAAGACGGCCAAACTTATGAAAACAGTATCTACATCCAAAATGGTTCGGTGGATTTAACGCTGAACGATTTGTTGGGTCAGGCTAATGTTTAAATAACATAAAACCATCAAAATGCCTGTCTGAATGTTGCTTCGCAAAACGCGTAAGCTTTTTTCAGACAGGCATTTTGTCATATTCGATAACACAACCAATCAAAACCAGCGCCGTACTTTTTGGCAATAAAGGCGGTAAGGTTCGCCGAATTTGTTCAACAAAATTTCTTCTTCCGGCATAATCTGCCAGCGGGTAATCACAAGCACAAACAGTGGAACGCCCAGCCAAGCAAAGGGTGCAGCCAGCCACAGCGCCCATGCGGCTAAAATTAACACCATGCCCAGATACATCGGATTGCGGCTAAAACGGAATATGCCGTTATCAACTACGATTCGGGTGTGCTCGGGGTGTTGCGGATGCACGGTAGTAGATGCCTGTCTGAAAACAACGATGCCTGCGGCAATTAAGCCGATGGCGATCATCAGCGGCAAGAAGATCGGAAGAGCGTCGTGTAGGGAA
>CALFOA010000445.1 GCA_937919795.1 uncultured Neisseria sp. | reverse complement strand
CTTCGCGATGCTTCTTAACCAGATACTTCCATTTCCAACCGCTTTCAAGATTTTCCAGTTGCTGATATTTCATCGTGAACTCTTCTGTGACCACGTAACTTTACTAAGCATAACAGAAAAATATTATTAAAATATTTAAATGTCATATATAAAATTACTCATAAAACCTGTTATCTCCAACAAAATCAAGCAATACATCTCCGCAATTCACAAAGCAACAGAATCCTGCAATTTTTTATCTACTCTTTTTCTTTTATCCTTTATCAATTTTCCGTCTGAATCGCCTGCTTAGGCACCCGCCCGATTTGCCAATGCTTAACCGCCCAAGCCAACAAATCCTGTGGTTTATCGACAGCCGGCGCTGCCGGTAAGCCAAGCCAAACCATCACTTGGCGCAATAAGTGCTCGCGTTCAGCCAAATCGAGCGCCGGTGCCAGCGTCTGCTTCGACCATTTCTGCCCCAGCCGATTCACCAATAAAGGCAGATGGGCATAAACCGGCTCGGCATAGCCCAAGCAGCGTTGCAGATACAACTGGCGCGGGGTCGATACCAGCAAATCCTGACCGCGCACAATATGGCTGATGCCCTGCTCGGCATCGTCTACCACCACCGCGAGTTGATAGGCCCAAAAACCATCGGCGCGCAGCAATACAAAATCACCAATGTCGCGTGCCAGATTGTGTTGATAACGGCCGACGATGCGGTCGTCGAAACCGATGATTTCATCCGGCACCCGTAAACGCCAAGCCGGGATAACGCCTACTTTTTCATGGGCGCCACTTGCGCATAAGCCGTCGTAAACAAAACCGTCCGCCCCTTGGCTGGCTCGTGTATGCCATTCTTTGCGGCTGCAAAAACAGGGATAAGCCGCTTTATCGGCGATTAATTGATCCAGTGCGGCGCGGTATAAATGATGGCGGCGGCTTTGATATGCCACTTCGCCATCCCACTCAAAACCGAACGCTTCCAGCGTGTACAAGATATCGTCTGCCGCACCGGCGGTTTCGCGCGGCGGATCAAGGTCTTCCATCCGCACTAACCAGCGCCCGCCGTGAGCACGCGCATCGGCATAAGAAGCCAACGCTGCCAGCAGCGAACCGATGTGCAGGCGACCAGTGGGGCTGGGGGCGAAACGGCCGATGTATCCGCTCATGCCTGCTCCTCATCTGCATTAAAACCGTAAGTACGTTCAACTTTCGCGATCCGCACGCGATAACCCGCATACCAATCCCGCTTGCCGCGCTCCTGCGCCAAACGGTGCTCTGCCTGCTGTTTCCAAGCGGCAATGGCCGCCTCATCCTGCCAATACGACACGGTAATCCCCAGCCCTTCTGCATCGCGCACGCTCTCGGCGCCAAGAAAGCCCGGCTGCAACGCGGCCAGTTCCACCATCCGTTTGGCGGTATCGGCATAGCCTTGTTGGTAATCGGTGCGTAGTGAGGTAAAAATCACGGCGTAATAAGGTGGTGGCGGGGTGTTGGCAAACTGTGTCATGGGAATACTCTTTTCGGTTGGCGTATCGGGCGTTTTATTTTAGCAGTGGAAACGGCAAAAATCACACGCACTCTTTCTTCCTGTTACAAAACAAAATGCCTGTCTGAAAACTATTTTTCAGACAGGCATTAGTTAAACCCACTAATCCTTACAAACCGTGTACCGCGAAACGGCCTTCCAACGGGGCAAACGCTTTTTCACCGGCCGGAGCGGCAATACCGCCAAACACCAGTTGAGCACGCAGCGTCCAATCGGCCGGAATGTTCCAAGTTTTGGCTACCGCTTCATCGATTACCGGATTGTAGTGTTGCAGGTTGGCGCCGACACCAGCTGCTGCCAGCGTGGTCCATACCGCATATTGGTGCATCGCATCGGTGTGTTCTGCCCAAATCGGGAAGTTGGCGGCATAAGACGGGAATTGTTCTTGCAGGCCTTTTACCACTTGTTGGTCTTCGAAAAACAATACGCTGCCGGCAGCGGCTTTAAACATCGCCAGTTTTTGCTCGGTCGGCTCGAATTTATCCGCCGGTACGATGGCGCGCAAGGCTTCGGTGGTCAAATCCCACAGTTTTTCATGTTCGGCACCGAATAACACCACCACGCGGGTAGATTGTGAGTTGAAAGAAGACGGCGTGTGCAGCACGGCGTGCTCCACAATTTTCGCTACTTCGGCAGCTGGCAACGGCAATTCTTTATTCAAAACATAAACACTGCGGCGGGTTTCCGCAACTTTTTGAACGGCTTGATAAGTCATGATTAATCCTTATGAATGTGTATTTGTTAACGGCCGTTTTTTAGCCGTACCGAATGTTGATCAACAGTATATAAACCCTTTCAGCCGCCATCAAGCATCATTTGATAAAGAGATAATTTCCTATAAAGAAATCATTACGCAATACAAAGTAACTTGTAGTTTCCAATAAGAAATTTTAAAATACTCATCATGAATACCACACAATCCTTCCCGGCTAGACAAGTCCTACAATATGCAGAAGAAACTTCCGCTCTGCTCAAGCTGATTTCCCATCCCCACCGTCTGATAATTTTATGCTTGCTTAGTGAGAGAGAATATAATGTCAGCGAATTGGTGAATGCCCTCGACATCAACCAAACCGCTGTTTCCAATCATCTGGCCAAACTGCGCGGCGCCGGCGTGGTAGAATACACCCGCCACCACCGCGTGTTGCAATACCGCATCGTTTCACCGCAAATACAGGTGCTGATTGATGCGCTCAGTTCACTGCATTCCCTGTAAAACGCTGTTTCCTAGCATGAACTGACGCAACCGCCTTTTGCAGGCGGCTTTTCTTTTTGCCGCGCAGAAACTCACAAACTCGTTTTAGCTTCGCAGAAACTCGTGAACTCGTTTTAGCTTCGCAGAAACTCACTTCGTTCGTTTTAGCTTCGCAGAAACTCACTTCGTTCGTTTTCAGACAGGCATATGATATGAAAATCGCTACTTGGAACATTAATTCCCTCAATGTGCGCCTGCCGCACGTACAAGACTGGCTGCAACAATACCAGCCCGACGTATTGGTTCTACAAGAACTCAAACTCGATCAAGACAAATTTCCCGCCGCCGCCATCGAAATGCTCGGTTTTCATGCCGTGTGGAGCGGCCAGAAAACCTATAACGGCGTCGCCATCATCAGCAAAACCCCGGTTGAAGACGTTTCCACCGGCTTGCCCACCCTGCCCGACGACCCGCAACGTCGCGTGATTGCCGCTACCGTTAACGGTGTGCGCATCATCAATGTTTATTGCGTGAACGGCGAAGCGGTCGACAGCCCCAAATTTGCCTATAAACAGCAATGGTTTGCCGCGCTGCACGATTATGTGCGCACCGAAATGGCCAAACACCCCAAGCTGGTTTTGCTGGGCGACTTCAATATCGCGCCCACCGACATCGATGTGTACGACCCGCAAAAGTGGCTTGAAAAAGTGTTATGTTCCAGCGCCGAACGCAGTTGGCTGCAAAACCTGCTCGACCTCGGCCTCACCGACAGCCTGCGCCATCTCCACCCCGAAGCAGTGATGTACACCTGGTGGGATTACCGCATGAATATGTTCCAACGCAAACTCGGTATGCGCATCGACCACATCTTAATCAGCGAAGCCATGTTGGCGGATTTAGAAAGCACGCTGGTGGATACCGAAGCGCGCAGCCGCGAACGCCCGAGCGACCACGCGCCGGTGATGGCGGTATTCCGCTCAGCTGATTAACCGGAATGCCTGTCTGAAACGCCACATCCCAACAGGTATTTAATTTTGGTTCTGGGCGAACTGACCATTCAGAATTCTGATGAACTGAGTTGTGAGCTTTGGGTTCTTTGAAATTAAGTTCATATAAAGCGGTTAGTCTAGAAGCTTATATCAACAAGCCGCTTGCCAAAATACCGCCCGACAGCGTATCTTTATGCCTTTCACAGACCATTCGATTTCAAGATTTACTAAATAAAAAGAGTATTCACCATGAGCAGACCCGTTCCCACCGTATTCGGCAGCGTTTTCCACCCCGAAATGCCTGTACTGGCCTATGAAAACGGCGTTTGGCAGCCGGTTCGCTGGCAGTCGGCGCACGATCTCACCCTTGCCCCCGGTGCACACGCCCTGCACTACGGCAGCGAATGTTTCGAAGGATTAAAAGCCTTCCGCCAACAAAACGGCCGCATCGTGCTGTTCCGCCCTACCGCCAACATCGCCCGTATGCAGCAAAGTGCCCGCCTGCTGCACCTGCCGGTTCCCGAAACCGATGCCTATCTGAATGCCTTAATTGAACTGGTTAAACGCGCCGCCGATGATGTACCCGATGCACCGGCCGCGCTCTACCTGCGCCCCACCCTGATCGGCACCGACCCCGTCATCGGCAAGGCCGGCACCCCCACCGATACCGCGCTGCTCTACATCCTTGCCTCACCGGTGGGCGATTATTTCAAAGTCGGCTCACCAATGAAAATTCTGGTAGAAACCGAAAACATGCGCTGCGCCCCGCACATGGGCCGGGTAAAATGCGGCGGCAACTACGCCTCCGCCCTGCCTTGGGTATTGAAAGCCAAAGAACAATACGGCGCCAACCAAGTGTTGTTCTGCCCCAACGGCGACGTGCAAGAAACCGGCGCATCCAACTTCGCGCTGATTCAGGGCAATGAAATCATCACAAAACCGCTCACCGACGAATTCCTGCACGGCGTTACCCGCGATTCTGTGCTCACCGTCGCCAAAGATTTGGGCTACCAAGTCAGCGAGCGCAATTTCACCGTGGCCGAAATGAAAGCCGCCATCGAAAACGGCGCCGAAGCCATCCTCACCGGCACCGCCGCCGTGATTTCGCCGGTAACCTCGTTTGTAATCGACGGCCAAGAAGTCGCTGTACAAAGCACCGAGCGCGGCGAAGCCATCCGTAAAGCGGTTACCGACATTCAATACGGTATCAGCGAAGACAAACACGGCTGGTTGGTAGAAGTGTGCTAATTAAGATTTAAGATTTTGTTTTCACAAGATAAATGCCTGTCTGAAAAAATATTTTCAGACAGGCATTTTAATATACCAAACTAATGAACCGTTTTAGTTTTAACTTGAGAGGAGTGTATCAAATAAGACTTAAGCACATCCAACGGACGAAATGCATCATCCAACAATTTCACCTGATCTCGTGGATCTTTACCCGCCTCAATCGCGGCAAACAGAGCCTGAACCTCCGGCCGGTCGCTCTGGCGCTTCAGAAAATCACTGGCCACAAATTCCGGTTGGTTGAAACTGTAGAATATTTTCGAATATCGAACAAATTTCGTTTCCGGCGACTCCGGCGTGTAAACAAAAAACCAATAGCCACCATCCGCTGCCTGCTTAAACAAACCGATTCTTTCCACTTTACCATCGCGCAAAACTTCATAGCGCTGCCAGCCATTTTTTTCGTCTTTCCGCACTGGATTACTCCACTCCGGCTCAATCGCAGCCAGCCCCCGTATCACATCCTCTCCACCCTGCCCCTTAAATTCAGGTAAAACATTCACCGCCATTCTAACCGAGCCGATGGGATCGATAAAACCTGTGGATTTACCATATTTTTCGTCAAATGGCGGGCAATCAAAGCGGGTACCAAAATCCGGCTTGGTAAAATACAGCATCTCGCGATCCCCTCCTTCCACCGCTTCCCTTCCGGCAAAAAAACAGCTGGGCAGGCTCAATTCCAATTGTTTATTGTTTTGCTCCGACACCAGTTTAGCCGTTACGATTTCTCGCGGATTTTTGTCTTGAATGCTTTCAAATATATCTTGTTTACTCGTCGGCCACGTCCAAAAAAGCTTAGCAAACAATACCGCCAATAGAAAAGGTACCAGATACATAAACAAGATACGAAGGATTTTTCTGACCAATGGATCAACAAACCACTTTCCATCGCTGCTATCGCTGGTCAGCCACCAAACCAGCGGTGCAAATACAAGTACATATAGAAAAACAGCAAGAGGTATACCTAAGACAATGAGAAACAAAAACAATATTATCCAGCCCAATACCAGCAAAACCGCCAACACCAAAACGCGCAAACCTACGCTCAACATGATGCTATCCACTTCGGCTTCGCCGCCAACACCTTGGCATAAATCGGGCAATCTTCCACATGCGCGCCCGGCAGGTAGCCGGTGCTCATCAAAAACTCGTTCACAATCTCGCCGCCGACAAATTTAAAATGCTGCTTGAACAACTTCACCCATTGCGCCAACTCAAGCGGATGATGAGCATCGAGCCAGTTTTTAAACGAGCCGTATTCTTGCTGCAACCGCATAATCTGCTGCGCATTGTAAATCGCCGCATTTACCTTCAAGCGATTGCGGATGATGCCCGAATCAGCCAGCAAACGCTCACGATCGGCTTCGGTGTAAGCGGCCACCGCAGCAATCTCAAAGCCGGAATACGCCGCTACAAAACCTGCCTGCTTTTTTAAAATTGTCGTCCAACTCAAACCGGCCTGATTGATTTCTAACAACAGGCGGCCGAACAATTCATTATCGTCTTCAATTGGGAAACCGTAAGCGTGATCGTGGTAATGCTTGTTCGGATTATCGGTATCTTCCGGCAAGCTATTGGCAAATTCGCAATAGTTCATGTGTTTTAAATTTATACGTTTTTTGTGGGAAATTATTTTCGTTATTATTAGAAACAATTCCACCAAAAGGTGGGTTTGCCAATACATAATCAACACTCACCGAAGAGGGGGCGATCAATGAGTCATTAGGAGAAACTAATGATTCACCATCAATCTCACCGATGTTATGCAAGAACATATTCATCCGC
>CALFOA010000444.1 GCA_937919795.1 uncultured Neisseria sp. | reverse complement strand
TGCCCATCATCACCACATTGGAAATCACCCGCTCGTTTTTCGGGGTAACGCCCATCGCTTTGTTTGCCCACCACAATTGGCCGATGATTTCCGCCGCACTCAGATTGCGGTTGAAACCTTGGCGACCGGTGGAGCAGAAGGTGCATTCCAGTGCGCAACCGATTTGCGAGGAAATGCACAAGGTACCGCGCTCCAATTCGGGGATAAATACGGTTTCGACACCGTTGCCGGTACCGACATCCAGCAGCCATTTGCGCGTGCCGTCTTGCGACTCTTGCGCGGTCATCAGTGCGGGCACGGCCAATTCAGCATGCTGCTGCAACTCGGCGCGCAAGGCTTTGGCCAGGTCGGTCATTTCATCGAAACTACTGGCACCGGCCTGGTGTATCCAGCGCATCACTTGTTTGGCGCGGAAAGGTTTTTGCCCGATTTGTTGGAAATACTCGGTTAAAGCGGGCAAATCGTAATTCAGTAAATTGGTTTTCATCTATCTATTTGATATTTCGCGGAACAGCCGGCAGAAATTTGCCATTTGCATTGTACTATACCGCCGTCTGTTTGCGGGAATCCGAAAAACCTTTAGGCTGCCTAAAACGAAAAACATTTAGGCAGCCTCGTGTTCATCTGCTAATGATTAGCGCGGGCAAACTTCGCTTTGGCTGAAGAAGTAAGCGATTTCGATGGCTGCGTTTTCCAAGCTGTCTGAGCCGTGAACCGCGTTGGCATCGATAGAATCAGCGAAGTCGGCGCGGATGGTACCGGCAGCGGCTTCTTTCGGGTTGGTCGCACCCATGATTTCACGGTTTTTGGCCACGGCGTTTTCGCCTTCCAATACTTGCAGCATTACTGGGCCGCTGGTCATGAACGCTACCAAATCAGCGAAGAAAGGACGCTCTTTGTGGATGGCGTAAAAATCTTCCGCTTCTTTTTGGCTCAGTTGTTTCATTTTAGCCGCAACGATGCGCAGGCCGTTGGCTTCGAAACGGCTGTAAATTTGGCCGATTACGTTTTTGGCGACGGCATCGGGTTTGATGATAGAGAAAGTGCGTTGCACGGTCATGTTGGTTTCCTTGCTTGAATCATTGACGGGATATCGGGAAAAATCTGACAGATTGAGACCTTTGCAAAACCAGCGATTGAATACTTTTTATGCCGCTAACCGGTAGTTTTGCAAAGGCCTCGATTTTTCAGACAGGCGTTATTGTAACAATTTAACCTTGATTCGGCGATTATTTTTTCGATAGGGTCAGGTGCGGCAACGCCAGATATTCTTCCGACTGCATTTCCACCAAACGGCTGACGGTACGCACAAATTCGTGGGCAAAATCGCCTTCGGTATAAATTTCCTGCACCGGAATCTGGCTGCTGGCGCAGAGTTTCACCCGATAATCATAGAATACGTCGGCCAACCAAGTTAAACGACGCGCTTCCGAGCGCTGGGTAGGGTCGAGTTTTTCGATGCCGGAAATAAACACCATTTCATAACGCTCGGCCAGATAAAGGTAATCGGCTTGCGAACGTGGGCCGAAACACAGCATACGGAAATCAAACCAAATCGCTTGCTTCGTATGCCCTTTGGCTTGCAACGGGCGGCCGAGTATCTCAATATCGTTATCCAAACGCGGCTGGCCGGCGGTCATCCGCTCAAACAAAGCTGCTAACTTGCGCTCGTTGGCTTCATCGGCAGGAATGTAGAACACATCAGCCGAATGCAGGGTACGCAGGCGGTAGTCTTCGCCGCTGTCCACATTCAAAATGGTGAGTTTTTCTTCCAACAGCGCAATGGTCGGCAAAAAACTGCTGCGGTTCTGCCCTTGTGGATAGAGTTCGGCCGGCGCGTAGTTGGAAGTGGCCACCAGCACCACGCCTTCGTTAAACAGGTTTTCCAGCAGGCGGCCGAGGATCATGGCATCGGCGATGTCGCTGACGTGAAATTCGTCGAAGCACAACACTCGCGTTTCGCGCGCGATTTCGGCGGCCACTGATTTGAGCGGATCCTGCTCGCTTTTCAGCTCGCGCAGGCGGCGGTGGATTTCGGCCATAAAGGCGTGGAAATGCACGCGGCGTTTGCGGCGGTACGGCAGGCAGCCGTAAAACACGTCCATCAGAAAGCTTTTGC
>CALFOA010000443.1 GCA_937919795.1 uncultured Neisseria sp. | reverse complement strand
GCTGTAAAATTCAATGCGTTGGCCGCTGAGTTCGGCCAGCATTTGTTGTGCGTTTGCCACGCTCATCGGTTTGCCGAGTTGGCGGCCGTTGCAGAAGGCCACTTGGTCGGCGCCGATAATCAGCGCTTGCGGAAAACGTTCGGCCAGTGAACGGGCTTTGCCGACGGCCAGCCGCAGTGCGGTGGCTTCGGCGCTTTCGGTGGCGGTAGGCGTTTCGTCGAAATCCGGTGTGGCCGTTTCAAAAGGCAGGCCGAGTTTTTCCAGCTGGGCGCGGCGGAAAATAGAGGAAGAGCCTAAAATAAGCGGAAGCGGGGTATTCATCTGCGTAAAATCATTGACCTTAATGGCTGAAAATTATATCATAGCGCGTTTATGTTACCCGCTAATTTGATTGAACCTGGTTCCTTTGCCACCGGAAAACAGCGTTTGCAGGGCAAAATCGCGCTGAAAGACTTGGATGAGCGCGTGTGGTCGCACGAATATTTCGCCGACTCTGCAACCGAGGTGTCGTACACGCTTCAAGGCGGTTGCGACCGTTGGCAGCGCCTTTTTCTGGATTTAACTGTTGAGGGCAGGTTCTCGCTGGTGTGCCAGCGTTGTATGCAGCCCATGCCTTTTGAGGTATCCGAACACAGCCACATCGTGCTGTTTGCCGATGAAGAAAGTTTGGATGAGGCGATGCTCTCCGATGAGGAATTGGAAGGCATGGTGCCGGAAAAAGAGCTGAATGTGCATACTTTGCTGGAAGATCAGATTCTGATGGCTTTGCCGTTTTCTCCTCGCCACGACGACTGCGAAAGTGATGCTTTGGACAAAATCAATCAGGACAAACCCAATCCGTTTGCCGTTTTGGCAGGGCTGAAAAGCGGCAGCTAACCGGTTTTATCTTTATTATTTTAGGAGCTTGAAATGGCCGTTCAACAAAACAAAAAATCTCCCTCTAAACGCGGTATGCACCGTTCACACGATGCATTGACTGCGCCGGCTCTGTCTGTTGACAGCGCTACCGGCGAAGTACATCGCCCGCACCACATTTCTCCCAACGGTATGTACCGTGGTCGTAAAGTGGTAAAAGCCAAAGACGAATAAGTCTGGCAAGCAATCAAGCGGAAATCCGATAGGCTCGGGTTTCCGCTTTTTGTTTTTCAGACAGGCATTGTTTGTTGAGCGGGGATAATCTTACAGAAATAAGAGGCAATAGACTTATTTTGCCACGTACGCTACGAATGCCTGTCTGAAAAAACTTGGAATGATTCATTATCTAATGCAACTATAATGATAAACTCTTATGAAGTTATCATCTGTGACGACTCTGGCAACTTTCTGGAGGTAACAACATGAAAAAGCTCTCAACTTTGCTTGATGACCTTTATCTGCTGCCCCTGTATGGTGTGCTGGCCTATACCATGGGGCTTCCCGGCTGGCCGAAAATTTTTCTGCATGAGAAGGTGATTGGCAGATATACCCCGATGTTTGCCGATACCTTTATTGGTCAAACTTTGGGCACTTCAACTATGATTTATCTGCTCGGCGTGATGGAGTTGGCGGTGGTTATCCTGCTCATCATCAGCTTGGTACGATTGGAGTTTTTGTCCTGCAAAACTAAAACCTGGCTGAAAGCCGCCGTATTGATGACCATGCTGACCTTTATGTCATTGGGCTTCGGGCTGCGACTGATCGGTAATGTGGATGGTGCCGCCAATCAATATTATTATTTTGGGGTAACTTTTTTCTTTTATGGTTGTGTGAGTTATCTGGATCGTTTAGCCGGGCAAGCCCATTATACGCGCTAACCGGCGGCACTTTTCTAAGCGGCAGCAGTAATATTGCTGCCGTTTTTTATTTTCCAAAACAACAATTAAAAAATACTCGGGCTAAGCCCGAGTATGATGAAATCGATGAACAGGCACTAGTGTGATGCTTAATAGCCTTTAGTGCGTACATCCATCAACGCCGCATCCATGTGCTCTAAAACGGTGGTAATTTGCTCTTCGCTGATCACGGCCGGCGGCTGGATGCGGATGCTTTTGGCGTTAACCAAGGTGCCGGCAGTCATCACGCCGCGGCTGAACAGGCCTTTGGCAACGGCGTAGCCGACTTCGGTTTTCACGAATTCAATCGCCAGCATCAGGCCGGTGCCGCGTACGTCGCTGACCAGATCGGGGTATTTTGCAAGTATCTCGTTCAGGCCTTTTTTCATCAGCTCGCCTTTGCGGCGGCATTCGCCGGCGATGTCGTTATCCAGCATGTATTTGATGGTGGCGAGGGCAGCGGCGGCGCAGACAGGGTTGCCACCGAAAGTGGGCGAACCCAGCAGCCAGGGGTTGTCGACCAATTGTTGTGTCCACAGGTGCGGTCGGCAGATGATGCCGGTAATCGGCATTACGCCGCCGCCGAAGGCTTTGCCGTAGGTGAGAATGTCGGGGGTAACGCCTTCGGCTTCGCAGCGCCAGATGGTGCCGGTGCGCGCCATGCCGGTTTGAATTTCGTCGAAAATCAATACCACGCCGTATTCGTCGCAGATTTCGCGTAAGGCTTTCAGATAGCCCGGCGGTGGTACGATGACACCGGCTTCGCCTTGAATGGGTTCGACGATCATAGCGGCCACGCTTTCGCCGGCGGCTTGCAGGTTGCGGATGGCTTTGCGTGCGTCTTCGGCATTGCCGTATTCAACGTGTTGTACGTGTTGCACCATCGGTGCGTAAGGTTCGCGGTAAGTGCCTTTGCCGCCTACTGAGACGGCGCCCATCGATTTGCCGTGAAAGCCGTTTACGGTGGAGATATACCATTTTTTGCCGGTGGCGATACGGGCGAGTTTGAGTGCCATTTCAACGGCTTCAGCACCGCCGTTGGTGAAGAAACAGTATTGCAAATCGCCGGGAGTGATGGCGGCAACGGCGCGGGCGAGATAGCCGCGCAGGGGGTCGAGCAGTTCTTGGGTATGCAGGGCTTGGTGTTCAAGCTGTGCCTTAACGGCGGAGAGGATTTCGGGATTGTGGTGGCCAAAGGTGAAGATGCCGAAGCCGCCCAAGCAGTCGATGAATTGCTGCCCGTCTAGGCTTTCGCAGATGGCACCGTGGTCGCGCCATTCGACAGCGGGCCATAGACAATATAGGTGTGGCCGGTGACCCAGCCGACGTCGGCGGTGCACCAGTAGATTTCGCCCGGGCGATAGTCGAATACGCGCTCGTGGGTCAGGGCCGCATAGAGCAAGTAGCCACCGGTGGTGTGCTGCACACCCTTGGGCTTGCCGGTAGAGCCGGAGGTATAGAGGATGAACAGCGCTTCTTC
>CALFOA010000442.1 GCA_937919795.1 uncultured Neisseria sp. | reverse complement strand
TGTCTTTTGGAAACCTTCCTTTAATAAAGAAATAAATTGACATCATTCGCTGCTGTCCATCAATAACATAAAACTCGTTTCTAGCTTTTTCATATAAGAACATTTGAGGAATTGGCAAGCCAATCAGCAAAGATTCAATTATTCTAGAAGCTTTGTTTATATCCCAAACATAATTTCGTTGGAAATTTGGTATTTTAAAGATACCTGCATCAAGAAAAGAAATAATCGTAGATATATTAAAATCATTTGGAGTAGTGGTTAATTTAAAGTTTTCGGTAGGAAATAAGTCTTCATTTTCTACTTCCACATCATTTTCAAAACTAGAATCATCATTAGTAATATAGGTGTTCATATTTATCTCAAATAAAAAGTTCAAATATATAAATGTGGTTATTATATCAACCTTGATTTAAAAATTTTTTCAATTTGTCATTACAACCACAAGACTGTCTAAAACAACTTAATTTCTGCTCCAAAGCAAATTATCCTTCTGCCCAGTTTTCCAACCGCAAACCGTCCACCCGTTCAAACTCGCGCAGATTATTGCTGACCAATACCAAGCCGCGGCTGCGGGCGTGTCCGGCGATCAGTACGTCGTAATGGCCGATGGGGGTGCCTTTGCGGGCAAGGTCGGCGCGGATTTCTGCGGCGTGGGCGGCGGCGTGTTCGTCAAAACTCAATACCTCCAGTCGTGCGGCCATGCCTTCGATTAAGGCCAGTGATTTTTCGGGCTGGCTGGATTTTTCGGCGCCATACAGCAATTCGCTTAATACGATGCTGCTGATACACAAATGATTTTGGTGTTGCTGAAATTTCTCGCGCACTGCTGCGGGGTTGTTCTTGATGGTGTAGATACAGATATTGGTATCCAGCATATAGCGCAACATGGTTCAGAATTCCTCGCGTTCGGCTTGGAAGCTGGGTTCGCGCTCGGGGAAGTCGGTTTGCGGCAGTTGGGCAAACCAGTCGTCCCACAGGTTTTCGCTGGGGGTGAGCAGGCGGGATTTGCCCAGTACCACCACTTCCACTTTTTTCACGTCATCGGGAAAGGCAACGGCTTTGGGCAGGCGCACGGCCTGGGTTTGATTGCTTTTAAACAGCGTGGCTTGGGTCATGGTAGATACTCCTTGTAGATACTTTTATGGTAAGTGTAACATAAGTGGCAAAAGATGGTTAAGTCTTTGCTGTATTGGTTATTTATTCAAGCTTTCCCACTCCTTCATCAACCTTTTCACCGACACCGGACTAGGCGTCTTCAACTCTTGCGCAAACAGCGACACTCTTAATTCTTCTAGCTGCCATGGAAACATTTTCAGGCCGTCTGAAAGGGCTTGGTTTTGCTTGTGCAAAGCGTCGGTTTTGTCCTGCCACATTTGTTCTAAGGCTTGTATATCGGCTTCGCGGGCGCTGTCTCGGGCGGGGTTGCCGCTGTATTTTTCCATGCGCAGGGTCATGGCTTTGAGGTAGACGGGTAGGCGCGACCATTGGCTCCAGGGAGTACGGCGGGCGAAGCCGGCGGCAAGCTGCTTTTGGGCGCGTTCGCGTAGCAGCGGGGTGAGCGGGTGTTTGCCGAGTTTGCCGTTAAGTTCGGCGTAGGCGGCGGCGGTGTCTTGCAGGTAGCGGCTGACGGCTTCTTTAACGGCGGGCAGGCGGCTGCGGGCGCGTTTGATTTGTTCTTTAAAGGCTTTTTCGCTGCGCGGCAGTTCGTCTTCGCCGATAAAGGCGCGGTCGCAGATGGCGGCGGTGAGGTCGTCGCGCAGGGTGTCGGCAGGTATGTGTTTGAGCAGCATGGCGGCTTGGGTGAAGCCTTGGATGCCTTTGCTGAGGTCTTTCATGTGCTCTTTGAGCTGCAACTGCATGAGGGCGATCACGCCTTGGCGGTGGGCTTGTTCGGCGGCTTCAGGGGTGTCGAACAGGCGCAGGGCGATGTGGCCGTTTTTTTCTTGTTGCAGGCCGAGGTAGCCGGTGAGCTGCTGTTTGCCGCGGGCGAATTTGATGGATTCGGGCAGGGTGCCGATGTCCCAGTTGGTAACGTGGTCGCGCTCGAATTCTTGGGTGTTGTCGCGGAAGGTGACGGCGGCGGCTTGGCCTAGGCTGTGTTGCAACTGGGCTAAATCGCGTCCGCCGGAGAGCTCTTGGCCGCCGTCGTCGATCACGCGTAGGTTGAAATAGCAGTGTTCGGGCAGGCGCTGGGCGACCCAGTCGGCTTGGTCGATTTGTTCGAGCAGGCGCATGTCGCCGGCGGTTTTGGCGATAAAGCGGGCAAGCTGGGGAATAATCGGCTCTTGGCGGTTTGGGGTGCTTTCTAGGAATTGGGTGATAAATTCGGGCACGGGCACGCAGATGCGGCGGATTTGTTTGGGCAGGGCTTTGATTAGCAACTGCAATTTTTCGCGCAACATGCCGGGCACCAGCCATTCGAGCGCGGGGGCGTGCAGGCGGTTGAGCACGGTGAGCGGCAGGGTGAGGGTAACGCCGTCGAGCGGATGGTGCGGCTCGAAGCGGTAGCTGAGTTTGAATTTGCCGTCGGCGTTTTTCCAATAGGGGGGGAACTGCTCTTCGGTAATGTGCGCGGCGGCGTGCTGCATGAGGTCGTCGCGGGTGAGGAACAGCAGGCGCGGGTTTTCCTGCTCGGCAGTTTTGAGCCAGGTTTGGAAAGTGCGGATGTCGGCGAGGGGTTTGGGGGGGGTTGTTTTGTTTTGGTGGTGGTTTTCAGACAGGCCTTTAATGTTTGTCGCAGCCGTTTTGTCGGATTCGAGAATCCGCCCTACGTTTGCGGCTTGATTGGGCGTTGCGGTGGTGTTTGCCGTTTTGCCCTCTCCCCAGCCCTCCCCCACGGGGGAGGGAGTGGGTTGCTGGTGGAATTGGGGTTTGTTAAGGGATTCAGACAGGCTTTTTGCTTGAAAAGCAATTAGGCCGTCTGAAACATTTGTGGCAACTGCATTCTGTTCCCTCTCCCGTGGGAGAGGGTTAGGGAGAGGGCTTGGTTGGGATTGTGCCAATGGTTGTGAAGCGAGCGCAATTTTGCCCTCTCCCCGACCCTCCCCCACGGGGGAGGGAGTGGGTTGCTGGGGGTTTTCAGACAGGCAATACATTTCCGGCAGCCTTTGATGATAAAAATCAAACAGCGCTTCTTCGTCCACCAACACATCCTGTTTGCGTGATTTGTGTTCTAATTCGCTGATTTCTTTAATCAGTTTTTTGTTGTGGATAAAGAAGTCGGCTTTTAAATCGCATTCCTGCGCCACCAAGGCGCCGCGGATAAAGATTTCGCGCGCTTCTTCGGGGGCGACTTTGCCGTAGGCGACGGGGCGGCGCGGCAGTACGGTGAGGCCGTAGAGGGTCACGCGTTCGCTGGCCACCACTTCGCCGCGTTTTTGTTCCCAATGCGGCTCGAAATAGTGGTAGCGCACGAGGTGGCGGGCTTCCTGCTCTATCCATTCGGGCTGGATGGCGGCCACATCGCGGGCGTAGAGACGGCTGGTTTCGGTAAGCTCGGCGGCCATCACCCATTTGGGTTTGGATTTGAACAGGGCGGAGGCGGGAAACAGGTGGAAGTGTGCGCCGCGCGCGCCGGTGTAGTCGTGGCCGTCGGGCGATTTGAGGCCGACGTTGGCAATCAGGCCGGTTAATAAGGCGCGGTGGATTTGTTCGTAGCCGGCTTCTTTGGCGGCGCGCAGGTGGGCGCGGTGCTGTTTTTTATCCAGTTGTTTTTGTTTGAATTTGGCGGATAAATCTTGGTCGCTCTGTGTTTCAGACGGCTTTAACTGCTCTTGCGCGGGCGGCCGTCTGAACGCTTGTTCTTTAGTGGTCAAGCCCATTTCCACGGCGATGTCAGCCAGTTGATGATGCAGTTCGCGCCACTCGCGCATCCGCAGGTGCGACAGGAAATATTGGCGACACCATTGCACCAATTGTTTGTTGGATAAGCCTTTATCGCGTTCGCGCTGGAAGCTGTCCCAGATATTCAGGTAGGCGAGGAAGTCGGATTGCTTGTCGGTAAAGCGTTCGTGCGCTTTGTTGGCGGCTTCGCGTGCTTCGAGCGGGCGTTCGCGCGGGTCTTGGATGGACAGGGCGGACACAATCACCAGCATTTCCTGCACGCAATCGTGTTTCTGCGCGGCCAGCAGCATACGGGAAATTTTCGGGTCGATGGGCAGGCGCGACATTTGTTTGCCGAGCTTGGTGAGCTGCCAACGGCTGTTGTTTGAACAGCCGGACAGGCCGTCTGAACGGTTTGACGTTCCAGCAGCCTGCTCCCTCCCCAGTGGGGGAGGGTTGGGGAGAGGGCCGGTTTGGCTTGCAGTAAAGTTGGCGCGTGCCGCAGCGGCCGGCGTTTTGCCCTCTCCCCGGCCCTCCCCCACGGGGGAGGGAGTAAGGTAGCTGCCGGAATCAGCATTTTCAGACGGCCTTTCATCCACCGCCCCCAATTCCAATAACACCTGAAAACCATCATTGATATAACGCTGATCAGGCGCTTCGAGAAACGGAAATGCAGCCACATCGCCCAAGTTCAGCGCAGCCATGCGCAGAATCACTGCGGCCAGATTGCTGCGGATGATTTCGGGGTCGGTAAACGCGCTGCGCTGTTGGAAATCGTCTTCGCTATACAGGCGCACGCATACGCCGGCGGATACGCGGCCGCAACGGCCGGAACGCTGGCGGGCGGCGGCTTGCGAGATTTTTTCCACATGCAGTTGCTCGACTTTGGCGCGCGCGGAATAGCGTTTCACCCGCGCCAAGCCGGTGTCGATCACATATTTGATGCCCGGCACAGTGAGCGAGGTTTCCGCCACATTGGTCGCCAACACAATGCGCCGTTTCGCGCCCGAAGGGTGGAAAATTTTATGCTGCTCGGCGTTGGATAAGCGGGCGAACAGCGGCAGGATTTCGTCGTCGCGGCGCAAGGTGGATTTGCGCAGGGCTTCGGCGGCTTCGCGGATTTCGCGCTCGCCCGGCAGAAACACCAGAATATCGCCTTTGCCTAAACGCGCCAGCTCGTCGGCGGCATCGACAATCGCGTCGGTGAGCTCGATTTCCGCATCGTCTTCATCCTGCGCGTGCAGCGGGCGGTAGAGAATATCCACCGGATAAGTGCGCCCGCTTACTTCCAGCACCGGCGCATTATTGAAATGCTTGGAAAAACGCTCGGCATCGATGGTGGCCGAAGTGATGATGACTTTTAAATCGGGGCGGCGCGGCAGCAATTGTTTCAGGTAGCCGAGCAGGAAATCAATGTTGAGGCTGCGCTCGTGCGCTTCGTCGATGATGATGGTGTCGTAGGCGGTGAGGTAGCGGTCGGTTTGCGTTTCGGCCAGCAAAATGCCGTCGGTCATCAGCTTCACATAGGCATCGCGCGAGGTGTTGTCGTTGAAACGCACTTTATAGCCGACGGTGTCGCCGATGTTGCCGCCCAATTCTTCGGCAATCCGCTCCGCTACCGAACGCGCCGCCAAACGCCGCGGCTGGGTATGCCCGATCAAGCCCGCGCTGCCGCGCCCGAGTTCCAAACAGATTTTCGGCAACTGGGTGGTTTTGCCCGAACCGGTTTCGCCGCAAATAATGGTGACCTGATGGTTGGCGATGGCGTTTTTAATGTCGTCCAAACGCTCGTGCACCGGCAAAGTGCCGTCATACCGCGGCCGAGGCAGCTTGGCCTGCCGTTTCAGATAGGCATCGTGCGATTTTTGGTATTTTTTCTGCACCGCATCCGCGCCGCCGAAACGCTTCGGATGTTTAAAGGCTTGGGCGAGAAAATGGCGGTCGCGGGCGAGGGTTTGGGTGAGGTCGGGCTGCTGCATGATGTGGCAATAACACTAATAAAACAAAGGGGATAATTATAACAGAAGGCACTTGGTTTATTCCCTGCTTATCCTTAATCAATATCCGACAAATAAATGCCTGTCTGAAAGCCTATCTCATCGTTTCAGACAGGCATTTCAGCTCATTTCTTCATTTATGTATAATTTGTTTGACAACAACATAAAAAGAGGATATAGTTCACCTTTCTGACGCGGGGTGGAGCAGCATGGTAGCTCGTCGGGCTCATAACCCGAAGGTCGTAGGTTCGAATCCTGCCCCCGCAACCAAATTTAAAAACACCGCTTTTTAGCGGTGTTTTTGTTTTGTCTTTTGCTGTCTTGTTTAACTTTCCCATGTAAAAACTAATTTATCCGTTCATTATCGTCTTGATAGATTAATGGCTTGCTAAGACTGTTGCAAAAAGTGGTAATAAATTAACAATTTTAAGGTTTATTGCTATTTGTCATACATATTAAGATTGATATATACCGTTTATCGCGATACGATACACTTTTATACAACTACTACAAGCTAACGACTATGCCGAGCGCGATTATTGTTGAAGATGAGGTGTTGGCTTCCGAGCGGTTACGGGTACTGCTGGAAGAATGCCAGGTCGTGTTATTGAAAACGTTCCATCATGCCCAGCCTGCGCTGGATTGGTTGAGTGTGCATGAAGTGGATATCGTATTTGCCGATATCGGTTTGCCGGAAATGAACGGCTTGGAATTTGTGGAACGCATCAAGCGGGTGGCGAAGAAGCAGCCGCATGTGATTTTCACCACGGCTTATGAAGAGCACGCGCTGCGGGCGTTTGAATTGGCGGCTGCCGATTATTTATTGAAACCGATTAAATTGGCGCGTTTGCAAACGGCGCTGGAGCGGGTGGGCGAGAAAGACGAAGAAAACGCTGATAGCTTCACCCACTTTAAAGTGTTCAACCGCGACCGCATGGTGGAAATTCCGTGGCAACAGGCGCGTTATCTGTTGGCCGAACATAAAACCGTATTCCTGTTTACTGGCGACGGCAAGAGCTATGAACTGCCGAAAACGCTGGTGCACTGGGAAGAAGTATTGAACGATAAAGTGATTCGCGTACACCGCAACGCGCTGGTGTTCCGCCACACGCTCGATTGCCTAATTCGTTTGGATAACGATGAAGACGAGGGCAATGCCAGCTGGGGCGCTCAGGTTTTGGACGTTCCCGAGCCGCTGCCGGTAAGCCGTCGCCAATTATCGGCCATCCGCCGGATTCTGCGAGACGGCCAGTAACGTTTTGAATATTAAAGAAATGCCTGTCTGAAAAGATTGGCTTTGCCAAATAAAGCAGAGCTTATTTTTCAGACAGGCATTTCTTTTTATGCGGAAAGGCATACAATGGGGGCATATTTTATGCTTTTGAGCCTTTTGGTTTTGTTTGGTTGCTTATGAATTTTCCTTGGTTATACACCCGTTTGTGGAGCGTGGCGCCGTTTCTAATCCGGCGCTATTTGCGTAAACGGGCGAAAAAAAATCCGGCGTATTTGGCGCATTGGGACGAGCGTTTCGGCCAGCCTTTCGCCGGTGCGGTACAAAAACCGATTTGGATACATGCAGTATCGGTGGGGGAAACCCGTGCGGCGCTGCCTTTGGTGCGCGAACTGCGCCGCTTTTTTCCGGAAACGCCGATTCTGATGACGCAGATGACGCCAACCGGCCGCGAAGCGGCGCGCTCGCTGTTTCCCGATGTGCAATGCCGTTATCTGCCCTACGACAAGCCGGCTTATATTCAGCAGTTTCTTGAAGAACACCGCCCGCTGTTTGGCATTCTGATGGAAACCGAAATCTGGCCGAATCTGATGCACGGCTGCCAAGCGCACAGGGTGCCGCTGTTTCTGGCCAATGCTCGCCTGTCTGAAAAATCGCAAAAAGGCTATCTGCACATCCGCCCGCTGGTGGAACCGGCGATGCAGACTTTGAGCGGTTGTTACGCACAAACGGCGGACGATGCCGAGCGCCTGCATTTAATCGGCGCCTCCAATGTGCATGTGTGCGGCAACACCAAATACGATGTCACCCCGCCGCCGGAAGCGGCAAAACGGGCGGCTGAGTTTCGTGAAAAAATCGGCGACCGGCCGGTGGTGGTGTGCGGCAGTACCCGTTTTTATAAAGGTGATGATGAGGCGACGAAGCTGCTGAAAGCCTGGTGCGCGTATCGCGGTAACGCCTTATTGGTCATCGTGCCGCGCCATCCCGAACGCTTCCAAGAGGTGTACGATACCGCGCTGTCATTGGGCTTTAAAGTACAAAAACGCAGCGACAACCAGCCGGTTGAGGCGGATACCCAGGTTTGGGTGGGCGACAGCATGGGCGAATTGTTCGCCTATTTCCTTGCCGCCGACATCGCCTTTATCGGCGGCAGTTTAGTGGATGCCGGTTGCCAGAATGTGATTGAATCGATTGCCTGCAATGTGCCGACCCTGTTCGGCCCGTCTACCTACAATTTCGCCGAAGTCTGCCGCAGCGCGGTGGCCGCCGGCGCCGCCAAACAAGTGGCCTCGGCAGAAGAATGGCTGACCATGACCCGCTTCTGGTTATCCGACAAATCGGAGCGCCAGCAATATGCCGATGCGGCTACGGCTTTTGTCCGCCGCCACCGCGGCGCCAGCGCGCATATGGCGGAACTGATCAGTGAGGCGGTGAAGGAGCGGTTGGGGAAATCGGGTAGCGCAGCGGACTTGCGTAGTTAAGGAAATTTTAGCTTCAAAAACCTTAATTCCATCAGTAACTTGATTCCTTCCCCCGTCTGGCGGGGGAAGGTTAGGATGGGGGTGGAAGGTTTACCGCTTAAGCAACCAGCGATACTGAAACGGATACAGCCACCCTCTCCCTAGCCCTCTCCCGCCAGACGGGCGAGGGAACAGGCTGCTGATAAAATTGACATTTTTTGAACCTAAAAAATGAATCGCATTGTAACCCCCTTGTTTATAACACGATACTCAACCTGCTTTTCAGACAGGCATTAACCGCCTAATCTGTTAAAATCCCCCTTTCCCTTCCGCCCATTTCTCTACCGGAATCCGCCGTGAAAACGCCGCCCGTCAATCCCAAAATCATCGCCACGCTGCCGGTATTCCTCAGCGTGTGTTTGGCCGCTTTCCTGATTCGCCATTTCAATCTCTCGCAAGAAGCGATTCCGCTGGTACTCGGCATCATCGCCGGCGGCTTGGTGGATTTGGACAACCGCCTCACCGGCCGCCTGAAAAACCTGTTTTTTACCCTGCTGGCATTCAGTATTTCCTCGATTTCAGTACAGCTCACGTTTGGCCAACCGGTGCTGTTTACCGCCACCATGACGCTGATGGCCTTTCTGTTTACCGTGCTCGGCACGGTCGGCCTGCGTTACCGCACCATTGCTTTCGGCACGCTGGCGGTGGCGGTGTACACCACTCTGAGCCATCACCCCGACGACAGTTGGTATACCGGCACGCTGATGATCTTGTTCGGCGCCTCGATGTACAGCCTGCTGGCGGTGTTGTGCCACTTGGTGTTTCCGCACCGCCCGGTGCAGGAAAACATGGCCAACGCCTATACCGCGCTCGGCAATTATCTCGATGCCAAAGCCGGTTTTTTCGACCCCGACGAAATCGGCCAGTTTGAGCAACAGCAAATCCGATTGGCGATGGGCAACCATCGGGTGATTTACCGCGTTTAATCTATGCCGCAGCGCGCTGTTTTACCGGATGCGCGGCCAGCACCGCCATCCGCGTACCAGCCGGATGCTGCGCTATTATTTTGCCGCGCAAGACATCCACGAACGCGCCAGTTCCAGCCATGTTCAGTATCAAACCATGGCGGAAAAACTGAAAAACAGCGATTTGATTTACCGCTATCAGCGCTTGCTCGAATTGCAGGCACAAGCTTGCCGCAATATTGCCGCCAGCCTGCGCGACAACCAAACTTATGTATACGACGAGCGGCTGGCGCGCGCCAACAAAGGGCTGAAACAATCCATCGAACACTATGCCGCCACCCATCCCGGCGGCGTGGATGTTCACGCGTTGCAACGGCTGGCCGCCAACCTGCGCGGCGTGAATTACCAACTCAGCCACTTAGAAAGCGGCTTGGATCAGGAGCACGACAGCGAAGCCACCCGCATCGCTAATGCCGAAACCAGCGGCCTCACCAACATCATCCGCAGCATCCGCCGCCAGCTCACGCTGGAATCCGCCACCTTCCGCCATGCGGTGCGGATGGCCGCGATTACACTGGTGTGCTGTACTGCCGTCGAAGCCTTTGATTTGTCGTTGGGCTATTGGATTTTGCTGACCGCCTTGTTTGTTTGCCAACCCAACTATTCGGCCACCCAAAACCGCCTCAAACAGCGCATTATCGGCACCGTGCTCGGCGTGTTCGTCGGCTCGCTGCTGCCTTATTTCACCCCGTCGCTGGAAACCAAGCTGATGGTGGTGATTTTGGCGACCACGCTGTTTTATTTTTTCCGCACCAATAAATACAGTTTTTCCACCTTTTTCATCACCATCCAAGCGATTACCTGCTTCACCATCTCCGGCATGGACGCTACCGCCTCGCTGCCCTGGCGGGTGGTCGACACCGTGATCGGCTGCGCGTTGGCGTGGGCGGCGGTGTCGTACCTGTGGCCGGACTGGCATTATCTGGCGCTCAACCAAACCGGTGCCAAAGCGATTAAAAGCGAAGCCGGTTATCTGCGCAGCATTCTGAACCAACTGCAAAACGGCGGAATCGACGACGTCGGCTACCGCACCACCCGCCGCCGCGCCCACGAATCCGCCGCCGCACTCTCCAGTACCGTTTCCGATATGTCGAGCGAGCCCGATAAATACGGCGACAAACTGCAAGCCGGTTTCAGCCTGCTGAAAATCAATTACTCGATGATGGGCTATATCTCGGCGCTCGGCGCCTACCGCAGCCAGATGAAACAGGATGAAAACGAGGCCGAATTTCTCCATCTGTTTTTTGTCGCCGCCTATCGTTTGGCCGATTTGCTGGAACAGGCTGATAACCCGAATGAAGAAACGTTTCAACAGCAATACGACAGCTTGCAGCAACAACTGGATCAGTTGCAGGAACTGGCCGCCGACGGTCACAACGAACAAAGCAGCGTGTTGTGGCAGCAATTGGTGATGATGGCTAATTTGTTGAAACCGAGTCGTGCGGCTATCCAAACCGCAGAGGCGCAGGCTTGAATAAGGGTTAAAAACAAATGCCTGTCTGAAAAAATCTTTCAGACAGGCATTTATATTAATAGGCGACAATATACCGATTTTTAAAATATACGCTGGGAGCGCGGGCGGCTCGCCCGCATTTGCCCGCAGGGCAAACTGAGAAGTGTGAGATTGGCATTGCTTATGCTTCAACTGTTGGATGCAAGCGTACCGCTTGCTTGCGGGCGAGCCGCCCGCGCTCCCAGAACGCCTGTCTGAAACAAAGTTTTGGCATCCATGTGTTGCTGCCGTATAGATAAATGCCTGTCTGAAAGATTTTTAGCTTCGCAGAAACTCGCAAGCTCGTTTTCAGACAGGCATTTGTTTTTCTAAAAAACCATTAAATCCGTTTTGCCAACTCTTCCGCTTTGCCCACATACAAAGCCGGGGTGAGTGCCAGCAATTGCTGCTTGGCTTCGGCCGGGATTTCCAAGTCTTCGATAAAGAGTTTCAACACTTCCGGCGTGATGCCGTCTTTGCCGCGGGTGAGGTCTTTCAGTTTTTCATACGGATTGGCGACGCCGTAGCGGCGCATCACGGTTTGAATCGGTTCGGCCAGCAGTTCCCAAGTGGCGTCCAAATCGGCGGCCAGCGCGGCGGGGTTGGCTTCCAGTTTGTTCAGGCCGCGCAGGTGGGCGACCAAACCCAGTACGGTGTAGCCCGCGCCGACGCCCATATTGCGCAACACGGTGCTGTCGGTGAGGTCGCGCTGCCAGCGGGAAACCG
>CALFOA010000441.1 GCA_937919795.1 uncultured Neisseria sp. | reverse complement strand
ACACAGGCGAAGACACTCTTTCCCTACACGACGCTCTTCCGATCTGTGTATTGCGTATGATTTTGGAATTGGACGGCGAAACCATCGTCCGCGCCGACCCGCACATCGGCCTGCTGCACCGCGGCACCGAAAAACTGGCCGAAACCCGCACCTATCTGCAAGCCTTGCCGTATATGGATCGTTTGGACTACGTTTCCATGATGGTGAACGAGCAGGCTTATTGCTTGGCGGTAGAAAAACTGGTCGGCATCGAAGTGCCCGAGCGCGCCAAATACATCCGCGTGATGTTTGCCGAAGTCACCCGCATTCTGAACCACTTAATGGGCATCGGTTCGCACGCACTCGATATCGGCGCGATGACCGTATTCCTGTATGCCTTCCGCGAGCGCGAAGAGCTGATGGATTTGTATGAAGCCGTGTCCGGCGCCCGTTTGCATGCCGCCTATTTCCGTCCCGGCGGCGTGTACCGCGATTTGCCTGATTTTATGCCTAAATATGAATCGAGCAAATTCCGCAACGCCAAAGTGCTGAAAAAACTCAATGAAGCCCGTGAAGGCACCATGCTCGATTTTATCGAAGCCTTCACCGAGCGTTTCCCCGCCTGCGTGGACGAATACGAAAGCCTGCTCACCGACAACCGTATCTGGAAGCAGCGTACCGTCGGCATCGGCGTAGTTTCACCCGAGCGCGCGCTGCAAAAAGGCTTTACCGGCGTGATGCTGCGCGGTTCCGGCGTAGAGTGGGATATCCGCAAAAAAGCCCCGTATGACGCCTATGCCAATGTGGATTTTGATATTCCCGTCGGCGTAAACGGCGACTGCTACGACCGCTATTTGTGCCGCATCAACGAAATGCGCGAATCCAACCGCATCATGAAACAGTGTGTGCAATGGCTCAAAGCCAACCCCGGCCCCGTGATTGTGGATAACCATAAAGTCGCCCCGCCCAAACGCACCGAAATGAAAATGGGCATGGAAGACTTGATCCACCATTTCAAACTGTTTACCGAAGGCATGCACGTGCCCGAAGGCGAAACCTACACCGCCGTCGAACACCCCAAAGGAGAGTTCGGTATCTACATGATTTCAGACGGCGCCAATAAGCCCTACCGCCTGAAAATCCGCGCCCCCGGCTTCGCCCACCTGCAAGGCATGGACGAAATGGCACGCGGCCACATGCTTTCAGACGTAGTGGCCATCATCGGTACGCAAGACATCGTATTCGGAGAGGTAGATAGATAATGTTATCCGCTGAATCTTTAAAATTAATCGACGTCGAGCTGGCGAAATACCCCGCCGACCAACGCCGTTCCGCCATCATGGGCGCATTGCGTATCGCGCAAACCGAAAAAGGCTGGTTAAGCCCCGAAACCATCGAATACGTGGCCGATTATGTCGGTATCCCGCCCGCCGCGGCTTATGAAGTGGCTACTTTCTACAATATGTACGATCTGCATCCGGTGGGCAAATACAAACTCACCGTCTGCACCAACCTGCCTTGTGCCCTGCGTGGCGGCGTGAATGCGGCCGATTACCTGAAACAGAAACTCGGCATCGGCTTTGGCGAAACCACCGCCGACGGCAAATTCACCCTGCTGGAAGGCGAGTGCATGGGCGCTTGCGGCGACGCGCCGGTGATGCTGGTGAACAACCACAAAATGTGCAGCTTTATGACTGAAGATGCGATTGAGAAGAAATTGGCAGAGTTGAATTAAGGCCTGTCTGAAAAATCACAGCAAAAAAGGAAACAGCAATGGAAGCCAAATGTCTATGCGGTGCCGTGTCGATGGAAGTCGAAACCAACCACCAACTGCACGCCTGCCATTGCGGGAAATGTCGCACTTGGGGCGGTTCGGCGGCGATTAACCTGTCTGCCCGCAATCCCAAAATTTCAGGCGCCGAACATATCGGTCGCTACCGTTCGTCCGAATGGGCGGAACGCTGTTTCTGCAAAAATTGCGGTACCCACTTGTTTGTTCAGGTAGGCGAGGATTACTACATCAGCGCCGGTTTGTTTGCCGACAATGCCGATTTTGAGCTGGAAAGCCAAATCTTTATCGACTGCAAAGCACCGTATTACGATTTAGCTAACGATACGCCCAAGCTGACGGAAAGCGAATTTTTAGCCATGATAGGCGCGGCTGAATAAAGTAGGTCGGATACTTGAATCCGACACACACCCGATACACAAATCCATGTCGGATTCAAGAATCCGACCTACCCAACAAAAACATAGTTAAATAATCTTTCAGACGGCCTCAAAAGGCTACCTGAAAGGCCGTCTGAAACGTTTCAGACAGGCATATAAACCCAAACAGGCTACCTTACAAAAGAGCCTGAACCGTAATCGATTTAAAAAACGAATAGGCACACAAATGGCTATTTTCCAACCCGGCGTGATTTTCGACCAAGTCGATACCCACCAACCCGATTGCTGGACGCTTGCCGCTTATCAGGCGCGCGGCGGTTATCAGGCTTTGCGCAAAATTCTCAGCGAGAAAATGTCACAAGACGACGTGATTTCCGAAGTGAAAACTTCTGGTTTGCGCGGCCGCGGCGGTGCAGGCTTCCCCACCGGCCTGAAATGGAGCTTTA
>CALFOA010000440.1 GCA_937919795.1 uncultured Neisseria sp. | reverse complement strand
GCCGGCGGGGAGATCGCCCAATACAATGTTGCCAATCCGGATGCGCTTGAGGCCAACCACTTGCAAGCCGACCAACTCACACATGCGGCGGATTTGCCGTTTTTTGCCTTCTTTTAGAATAAAGCGCAGTTGATCGCGGTTTTGCCACCAAACTTTTGCCGGCAACAAAGCTTCTCCGTCGAGACTTAAACCGTGGTTGAGCAAACGCAAACCTTCCGCAGATAACCGCCCACTGACACGCACTAAGTATTCTTTTTCGACTTCGGAATCTTCCGCAATAATCTGCCGCGCAATGCGGCCATCTTGGGTCAACACCAATAAGCCCACTGAATCGATATCTAAGCGACCGGCCGGCGCCAAGCCTTTTTTATGGTTTTCCTGATACTGAATACGGCTTTTGTCGCCGCTCCAATGATTTTCCGGCGTAATCAGCGCCACCGCCGCCTGATAATCTTTCTCCGGCTGGCCGCTCACATAACCCACCGGCTTATTCAGCAAAATAGTGACCCGCCGCGACTGGCTTTCGTGCGCCTGTTTGTTCAAATCAATGCGGTCGCCCGCCGTGACTTTCTGGCCGAGCACCGCCTTCACGCCGTTCACGCTCACCCAGCCCTGCTCGATATAGCTGTCGGCCTCGCGGCGGCTGCACAAGCCCAATTCGGCCATGCGTTTGGATAAGCGCATACTGGTTTGTTCTGTCATCATGATTCCATTTTTTCAGACAGGCATTTGCCTGCATTATTCTGCTTCGCTGCCGCTTCACACAAACTCAGCCAAGGCAGTATCATTTTGTATGGGGCGGCTGATTAACGGCTCAAACCGATTTTCAAGCCCAGCCCAACAAACACCATGCCGCTGATGCGGTTCATCATTTTACCCACCACCGGCTGTTTGCGCAGCAACCCGCCAAACGGCGCAGCCGCACACGCCAGCAGCAGGCACCACAGCGTACCGGTCAGCAGGAAAGTAAAGCCCAGCAGCAGAAACGGCAGCGGCGACGACACCCCGGTCGATACAAATTGTGGCAGCAAGGCCAAGAAAAACAGCACCACTTTCGGATTCAGCAAATTGGTCAGCAAACCTTGACGAAACAGCGGCCACATGCCTGTCTGAACGCCATCTGTTTCGTTATCGGCAGCCAACGGCGGCGAACACCACATTTTAATACCCAGATACAGCAGATAAGCTGCACCGCTGTATTTCAGTATTGCAAACAACGTAGGTGAATGCGCCACAATTTGTGCCAAGCCCAACGACACCAGTACGCAGTGCACCAGTATACCGGCGGAAATACCCAGCGCCGAAGCCATGCCCGCTTTGCGTCCTTCGGCAATACTTCGGGTGAGGATATAGATGGTATCCGAGCCGGGGGTAAGATTGAGCAGCACCGCCGCCGCGACAAAACCCCAATAGTTTTCGATGCCGTACATCGCCTATCCTTTGTTGTGAATACTAGCGGTTGCTGCCCTTCACCATATCTAAAACAAACAAACGGCAATCCAGTTTGCCGTTAAACAGCGGAATCTTGCGCTTCGGTTGCAGCCGCATCAGCTTGGGCATGTCGCGGTCGCCGGTAAACATACCGATTTGCCAGCCGGCATAATGTTGTTTCAACCAACTGCCGAGCTGCGGATACAGACCGTGCAGCATCTGCACATCGGCCAAACGCACGCCGTAAGGCGGGTTGGACACCATGATGCCGCCGTCGCCGTTCGGCCGCACGTTTTGTGCCTCCGCCGTTTCCAGCACCACCCATTCGGCCACTTCAGCCGCTTCGGCATTCTGGCGGGCGATGCGTATCATCTGACGGTCGTTATCGCTGCCGGCAATCGGCGCGGCAGCCTTATCCAGCGCCGCTTCACGCGCCGCCTGTTTAATCTTCATCCACAAAGCTTTATCGAAGTTTTTCAGTTTTTCAAAACCGAAGCGGCGCATCAAACCGGGCGCGCGTTTGAGTGCAATCAACGCCGCTTCAATCGCCAAAGTGCCGCTGCCGCAAAACGGGTCTTGGAACGGCTGGCTGCCGTCGTAACCCGACAGCAATAATAAACCTGCCGCTAAGTTTTCACGCAACGGCGCTTCACCGGCTTCCTGTCGATAACCGCGTTTAAATAAAGCTTCGCCGGAAGTGTCGATAAAAATCTGGATGGTTTTATCATTCATAAAAGCGTGTACACGCACGTCCGGCCGCTGTTTCTCCACGCTCGGACGCTCGCCGCATTCGTCGCGGAACGCATCGCACACGGCATCTTTGATTTTCAGGCCGATAAAATCCAAGCTCTTCACCTGCGCGCGTTTGCCTTCTACCTGTACTTTAAAAGTATTTTCAACAGCAAACCATTGGCTCCAGCGGATATTGCGCGCCAGTTTGTAAACATCCTGCTCGCTGCGGTAAGCGCCTTTAGTAAGCTGCAACAACACCCGGCTGGCCACCCGCGAATGCAGGTTGATGCGGTACACCGCCTCCATTGTGCCCTTGGCCGCCACCCCGCCGTCGCCCGGCTGAATGTCGCCACAACCCAGCAAAGTAAGTTCGTCCGCCAGCAAGGTTTCCAAACCGCGCGGGCAGGTAATGAATAAAGAATAAGTGGTCATGGGTTTTCCAATAGAGAAACAACAAGGGATAGGATAAAGAATGCCTGTCTGAAAAACAATTAAGTATCCGCTTTAGCGACAGTTTTTTCAGACAGGCCTATATAAGTTTACTGCGCAACAGGGGCTGCATCGGGGGCAGGAACCGGAGTAGGCGCAACACTGGGAGTAGAAGTCGCCGGAGTGAGTTTTTTCAAGGCATCTTGTGCTGCTTGCACATCTTTTTCCAAGCCGTTGATGCGATCCAGATATTTGGCGTAATTGCGTTCATTGCCATAGCGCACTTGCTTACCCTCATCCAACGCACGTTGTGCTTCCTGCAATTTTTTCTGTGCCGTCGCCAACTCTTCCGGCGACAGCTGCGGCTTATCATTCGCAGATGCCGCTGCGGTTTCCGGCTGAGGTGCTGCGACAGACGAAACTGCCGACGCAGGCTCTGAAGAATAAGTAGGGGGGGAACCTAGGCTTGTCTTATTACAATTACCAGCTTTCGGATCTTGGGTATACACCGTATTACCATTGCGGTCGGTGCAGCTATAAATGGAGGCGGCCAGCGAAGGGAAAGACACAGCCAGCAAGGCGGCTGCGCAAACAGTCAATCGGTTCATCATCCGTTGTCTCAATATTGGGTAAATTAATTATTGTAAGTAGCTCACACCGCCTTGGCAAAGCATTTAGCCTGCTTTAACGCAGCCACAACCACCAAACCAACAACAGCATCAACAGCGTAATCACATTACTGATCAACACAATCCGCCATTGCCGCGACCTGGCGCCGGATGGCCGCTTGGCGCGCTGGATATAAAAAAACGGCGACAACAATACCGAAACCGCCGTTAACAAAATCACTACCGCATAATAAATCTTTTCAGTAGCCATCGCCCCACCTATTCGTAAGCGGCAAATAAATCATCATCCGGCGACCAACCTTCTTCTGCCCGCAGTTTGCATTCTACCCGTATCGGCTCATCCACCCGGCAGCAACAGGTTAAAATCTCACCGGGGCTGACAAACGCCAGCGGTATTTCATCATAAGCCACCCTACCCGATACGATTTTCACCCGACACGAGCCGCAATAGCCACTGCGGCATTGGTATTCCACCTCATGGCCGGTGCGCTCCAAACCTTCCAGCAGACTCTCGCCGCTTCTCAGTTCGAATACTTTGTCGTCTGTTGTGATTAAAGTCATTTTATCTATCGGAATAAAACAAGGACAACCGCCGGCAGCCTCGGGCATACCGGCGGTAATCGGCTTATAGCGAAAAAACTTAATTTCTGCCACCGCGTTGCCGCGCCTTGTCGTACTAGGTGTACTGTCTGCGGCTTGCTGCCTTGTGGCAAAAATAATTTTTTCCGCTATACATCTTGGTCAACAAGACCGCCGGTACGGATTAAAGTTCGAAATCACCCAAATCTTCGGCATTCACCTCGGCATCAATTTGACCAATCAAATAAGAAGAAATTTCCACTTCCTGCGGCGCCACCTGCACATTATCAGAAGACAACCAAGCGTTAATCCACGGAATCGGGTTTTGGGTAGCCTTTTCAAAGGCGGGCTTCAAGCCAACTGCCTGCATACGCAAGTTAGTAATATATTCTACATACTGGCTCAAAATATCTTTGTTCAAGCCGATCATGGAGCCGTCTTTAAACAGATATTCGGCCCATTCTTTTTCCTGCAAA
>CALFOA010000439.1 GCA_937919795.1 uncultured Neisseria sp. | reverse complement strand
AATGCCTGTCTGAAAAATTTTTCAGACAGGCATTCTGCTGTGTTGTTTTATCGCCCGACAAAAAAATCAAACCACACATTTTCATTAATCCGACTGCGGTTACCCGCTATAATTTCCCTTATTCCGCTTAAAAATAAAAACGTGAAACTCATCCCCATCCTACCCTTGCTGATGCTGGTACTGCTAAACGGCTGCGCTGCCGAATGGCAAAAACAGCGCACCGCCGACGGCCAACTGCATTTTTCCCTCAACACCAGCCGCAGCAACACCCAACCCGTCAGCGGTTTAGTGCCGATTCAAGCCGCCGATTTGCAGGCGGGGGATATTCTGTTTTCCGCCGAACCCGGCATTCAGTCACTCAGCATACGGTTAGCCAACAATACTTCAGTAAGCCACGCCTTTATTTATCTAGGTGACGGCCTGATTGCCGAAGCCATCGGCTCGGGCGTGCAGATTATCCCGCTCGAACAAGCCATGCAGCAGACTACTCTGTTGGCCGCCTTCCGCCGCCCCGGTTTGCAAGCGCAGGAAGTGGAAAAAATCCGCGAATTTGCCTATCAGGAACAAGGCGGCCGCTACAATTATTTCGGCATTCTCAAGCAAAGTACTTATTCGATTACCCGCCATGTATGCGAGTTGCCTGTTGTGCCGCGCCGCACGCGCCATCTGTGCCGCAATTCGCTGGCCTTGATTCAAATTACCCCGTTTGGCAGCGAACGCTTTTTCTGCTCGCAATTTGTGGTGGAAGCCTTCAACCGCGCCGGCAAACCGCTCACCGACACCCCGCCCGAATGGGTAAGCCCGGCCGATATTCTGCACATGCGCGAAGGTGATGTGGCCTCGATCACCCCGGTGAATCGCCTGCAATATGTTGGCCATCTGCAATGCAGAAACTCTCCTTGGAATCGCTGTACCACTCTCGCGGCTCATCCGTAACCATCTTTTTTCATGCAATAAAATGCCTGTCTGAAACTTTTTTCAGACAGGCATTTTTGAATAACACAAAGCGTAAGCAGTCAAACCGCACTTATTTCAACGGCTCCATACCCATCACTTCCATCAGGAAGTTGGTAAAGGCCGGATTGGTCGGTTTGCTCTGCATATTCGGCCAGCGTTGCTGCCAACCCTTCAAGGTGTTTTGGATATAGAGTTTAGATTGCTCGGTAGAAATCGCACCACGTTGGCTGTCTACTGCCGAACGCAAATACACTTCATACACGCTATCGTCTACCGCATTACGACCCACCAACTGAATGCGGTAACGGTTCAAATATTGAGCCGCCTGCACCTTAGTCAACTTACCTTGGCTAACTTCATAGCTCAAGCGAGTGGCTTCATCACGGATTTTGGAAACATCCGTCCAATGCCTAGACGCCAAATGATAAGAACCCGAGTGACCATCATCAGATTGGGTACGGTTGGTAGGATACACCGGCACTTCTTTCAGCGTCGGCAGATAAATGGATTCACAACCGGTTAAGGCTGCCACCAGCACGAGGGGGAGGATATATTTTTTCATGTGGCTATTATAAACGCCTCCCCTCGCGTTTACCAATCATAACAAGCCAAACGGAGGAAATTTCAGCTAAATTGCAACATATCACTGTTTTTCTTCGCCTTGCCCTTTCACACACTCTTTACTTTCATTGTGCTTTTAATACTTTATCTATCCAACAGTTTGTTTCATAATACTTCATTTCTTCCCTTACTATCTCCTCTATGGTCATCGCACGTTATGCCGTTTTTGGCAACCCTATTGCCCACAGCAAATCCCCGCAGATTCATATGCAATTTGCCGCGCAAGAACAAGTAGAAATTGTTTATGAACGTATTCTGGCGGATCTGGGTGCCTTTGCCGCCGCTGCCGAAGCTTTTTTTGCCGAAGGCGGCAACGGTGCCAATGTCACCCTGCCGTTCAAAACTGATGCTTGGGAGTGGGTAGACGAACGCTCCGAGCGTGCGCAAACCGCAGGCGCGGTGAACACCCTGATTCCGCTGCCCGACGGTCGTTTTCGCGGCGACAATACCGACGGCATCGGCCTCGTCAACGATTTCACCGAAAATTACCAGCTTTCTCTGGCTGGCAAACGCATTTTATTATTGGGCGCCGGCGGCGCGGTGCGTGGTGTACTGCAACCTTTGTTGGAACAGCAACCGGCTGTGATTACACTGGCCAATCGTTCGGCGGACAAAGCCGAAACACTGGCACATCAATTCGAGGTGGATTATCGTTCCTTCGATGAACTAGCCGGCCAACACTACGACGTCATCATCAACGGCACCTCCGGCAGCCTCAGCGGTGATAAATTACCACTCGCCGACAGCCTCTTTTCTACCTGCGAACTGGCTTACGATATGGCCTATGGCAACCAAGCCACCGTATTCATGCAACAGGCCGCAGCGGCCGGCGCCAAACAAACTGCCGATGGCTTGGGCATGTTGGTAGCGCAAGCCGCTTTCTCTTATCAACTGTGGCGCGGCTTCTCGCCGGATATCCGCAGTGTTACCGAATCAATGCGCCAGAGTATCCAAGCATGATTAAATGGCTGATTGCTTTACCGTTTGCCGCGTTTATCCTGTTTAACGCGTATGTTTACGGCAATATTCTCACCTACCGCGCCGTTGCGCCGCACCATAGCGCGTTTATGAGTATGCGGATGAGCCAGTTTAATAGTGAAGGCCGCGATGTGACGCTGGATTACCGTTGGGTACCCTATAACCAGATTTCGGTAAACCTAAAAAAAGCCTTGATTGCCTCGGAAGATGCCGGTTTTGCCGGCCACAGCGGTTTCGATTGGCGCGGCATGCGCAACGCGTTCCGCCAAAATGAAAAACGGGGCGAAGTGCGCTCCGGCGGTTCGACCATCAGCCAACAGTTATCGAAAAACCTGTTTCTGAACGAAGGACGCAATTATGTGCGTAAAGCCGAAGAAGCAGCGATTACCGCTATGATGGAAGCGGTAACCGATAAAGACCGTATTTTCGAGCTGTATCTGAATGTAATCGAATGGGGTTACGGCATTTATGGCGCCGAAGCTGCTTCCCAACATTTCTTCAACAAGCCCGCCGCCAATTTAAGCCGTCAACAAGCCGCTTTGTTAACCGCCCGTGTACCGGCGCCGCTGTTTTATGCCGACAACCCGAAAAGCCCGCGTATGCGCGCCAAAGCCAATATTGTGCTGCGCCGTATGCGCTCCGCCGAATTGCCGGAATAGTTTTCAGACAGGCATTTACTCTTGATTTTCCGTTCCCCGCATCCATATTCGTGCTAACGATAGATTAAGCTCACAGAAAGATATCAGGATGCCAACCAACCACACCCACCACATCACCGACCGCCGTACCCGCTTTATCTTTGACGATATGCCGGTACGCGGTTTGCATGTACGCCTCAACGAAGTATGGCAACACATCGTGCGCCGCAAAAACTACCCTACCCCCATCCGCCAAGCCTTAGGCGAATTGCTGGCTGCCGGTGCGCTGTTGTCCAGCAATTTGAAAATCGAAGGCACGCTGACCCTGCAAGTGCAAAGTGAAGGCAAATTGAAAATGCTGGTAGTGGAAGCCACCTCCAACGATACCTGCCGTGCCACTGCTCGCTGGGATGAAACCGCTACTTTTGAAGATCATGAAACCCTACGCGATTTGCTGGGCGATAAAGGTATTTTCGTCATCACTTTGCAACCGCAAGACGGCGAACCGTGGCAAGGCGTGGTGCCGCTGGAGGGCAGCAGCATTGCCGAAATGTTAATGTCTTATATGCTGCGTTCCGAGCAATTGGAAACCCACATCACGCTCGCAGCCGATGAATACACCGTCGGCGGCCTGTTGCTGCAACGTCTGCCGGAAGAAGTATTGGACAAAGAAGCTTGGCAACACGTTACCACGCTGGCCGATACGGTAAACAGCGGCGAATTGCTGGATTTGGATGCCCAGCAACTGTTGTACCGTTTGTTCCACGAAACCCCGCCGCGCGTATTTGAACCGGAAGACATCGAATTTGCCTGCACCTGCTCGCGCGGCAAGGTCAGCAATATGTTGTTGTTGCTGGGCGGCCAGGAAGTCGGCTCGATTGTAGCCGAACAAGGCAGCATCGAAATCGACTGCGATTTCTGCAATGAAAAATATGTGTTCGACGAAACCGATATCAATGCTTTATTTGATATGGACGTTACCGAAATGGCTCGCGCCACCCTTCAGTAAACCGCAGATTTTTCAGACAGGCATTTTTCTAAATCAAAAAACCGCATTCCTTTTAGAATGCGGTTTTTGTGTTGTGCCTAAACGGATTATTTTTTCAAAGAATCACGAATGTCGCGCAACAGCAAAACTTCTTCAGAAGGACCGGCAGGCGCCGCTTCTTCTTCCTGTTTGCGTTGCAGTTTATTCAACAATTGAATAACCATAAAAATAGCGGCAGCAATAATCAAGAAGCTGATAACGGTATTGATAAAGGTACCGATATTCAAAGTCACCGCACCGGCTGCTTTAGCGGCAGCCAATGAAGCATAACCCTCTGCCGGTGCATTAGCGCCGTCTTTTAAGGTCAAAAACAGGTTAGAAAAGTCCACACCGCCAATCAACAAACCGATGGGCGGCATAATCACGTCGTCCACCAATGATTTCACAATACCGCTGAACGCCGTACCGACTACCATACCGACAGCCAGATCGACCACATTGCCGCGCATGATAAACGCTTTAAAGTCTTGAGCTAATGACATTTTATATTTCCTTACTTTTTTAAAGATAAATATTCATATTTTGAATAGTGAAAAACAAAATCGGCTTTGGTTATAGAGTGCTTTTCTTGAGCAAACCAAACGGGCTAAGACCCCTATCGAAAACTCTAAACCACAGCCATGAAACAATATTTTCCAAAAGACGGCACAAAATCTTGGAAATGTTAACTTTCACGGCCATATTCAACTGAAAACCGATGATTTGGCCTTAGATACCTTATCGTTTATTAAAGTTCCTAAACAATCAGTTTCGCCGCCAAAAAGATTTGCATACTACCCAAAAACGCAATTACCGCGTTTTTAGGTAGTATGCAAGGTCATTCTTTACGCTATTCGGCTGTTTACACTTCGCTCAATGCGTTAATGCTGTAACCGCCGTCTACATAAGTAATCTCGCCGGTGATGCCGGAAGAAAGGTCAGATAGCAAGAACGCCGCGGCATTACCCACTTCTTCGATGGTCACATTGCGACCCAGTGGGTTTTGCTCGGCCACATGGTTCAGCAGTTTGCTGAAATCGGCGATGCCGGATGCAGCCAATGTTTTAATCGGGCCGGCAGAAATGCCGTTACAACGGATGCCGTCGCGGCCGACTGAAGACGCGGTAAAGCGGATGGCGGCTTCCAAGCTGGCTTTGGCCAAGCCCATTACGTTGTAGTTCGGAATCGCGCGTACTGCACCCAGATAAGAGAGCGCGACCACGGCAGAGTTACGGCCTTTCATCAGCGGGCGAGCAGCTTTCACCAAAGCCGGCAGGCTGTAAGCGGAAACGTCGTGCGCCACATTGAAGGCTTCGCGGCTGATGCTGTCGAGGAAGTCGCCGTTAAGCGCTTCGCGCGGCGCAAAAGCAATCGCGTGTACCAAGCCGTCGAGGCCGTCCCATGCTTTGCCCAAGTCCACAAACAACTGCTCGATTTCGGTATCGCTTTGCACGTCGCAGCGGAACACTAAATCAGAGCCCAATTCAGCCGCCATTTTGCGCACGCGGTCTTCCAGTTTGTCCACCACATAGGTGAACGCCAGCTCGGCACCTTGGTCGTGACACGCTTTGGCAATGCCGTAAGCAATCGAGCGCTCGGAAATCATGCCGGTAATAAGAATTTTTTTGCCTTGTAAGAAGCCCATATTTATTCCTTTTTAGAATCTGTGAAGAATTGCGATAACTGCATTATAGCCGAAGTTTGCCGCAATCTGTTGCAAGCGTTTTTTTAAAGCATTTACAGACATAGCGAAAGTAATAAAGAATTGATACAAGGCAGCGAGCTGCAGACAGTACAGTTAGTACGGCAAAGCGAGATAACGCCGTATCAGTTTTTTAGTACTTTCGCTATAGGCATCGGTTTCACGGTAGAATGGGGCTGATAACGATATGCCTGTCTGAAAAACCATGATCAAAAAACTGATTGCCGCCACCCTCACCTGCCTGCCCGTTGCCGCTTGGAGCGCCCACGGCTTAAGCTTGGGCAGCGAACCGCTCTATCCGCCGAATTTCACCCACTTCGGCTACACCAACCCCAACGCGCCTAAAGGTGGCACCTTCACGATGCCGATTACCGGCGGTTTCGACACGCTCAACCCGTTCACCCTAAAAGGCGACCACGAAGCCGGCATCAGCAGCCTCACCTTGGATACGCTGACCGCACAAAGTTTGGACGAACCGTTTGCCATGTACGGCTTGTTGGCCGAAGACATCGAACCGGCTGCCGACGGTTTATCGGTTATCTTCAGGCTCAATCCGAAAGCCCGCTTCCACAACGGCGACCCGGTGTTGGCACAGGACGTAACCACTTCATTCAAACTACTCACCCAAGACCCGGCCGCCTCACCCAACCACCGTTTTTACTGGGCGGATGTGGCCGGAGTCGATATTATCGATAAGCACACTGTACGCTTTCGCTTCAAAAACCCCAACGCCGAATTACACATGATCCTCGGCCAGTTGCCGGTGTTCTCGCACAAAAGCTACCCTCAAGGCCTGGCCAAAGCGCCGAATACCCCGCCCATCGGCTCGGGCCCTTACCGTTTAGCGCGCACCGAAAGCGGCCGCTTAAGCGAATTTGCTCGCGACAAAAACTATTGGGCACAAAACCTGCCCAGCCGCAAAGGCATGTACAACTTCGACCGCATCCGTTTCAGCTATGTGCGCGACAATTCGGTACGGATCGAAGGCATCAAAGGCGGACGCTACGATTTCAGCCAGGAAACCACTGCCCGCGACTGGGCGCGCGCCTACCCTGAAAGCCTGTTGGCTCGCCACCATCTAAAAAAACACGAACTCGCTCATCAAAATACCGCCGGGATGCAAGGCTTTGTGATGAACCAGCGGCGAGCGTTTTTCCAAGACGTACGCGTACGCCAAGCTTTGGTGTTGAGTTTTGACTTTGAGAGCATCAATGAGCGACTGTTTTACAGTGCTTATCGGCGCAGCAACAGCTATTTCACCAACAGCGAAATGGCCGCCACCGGCAAACCGCAAGGGCGTGAACTTGAACTTTTACAACCGCTGCAAAACCACCTGCCCGCAGCCGTATTCAAAAATGATGTACCGCAACCGCCCACCGTCGATGCCACTATTGGCATCCGCCCCAACCTGATGCAGGCCAAAGCCTTGCTGCTCGCCGCCGGTTATCGCTACCAGAACGGCAAACTGGTAGATAAAAACCAGCGACCGGTAACCATTGAATACCTTACCCCCAGCAAAAACTTTGAACGTGCAGTGTTGAAATGGCAGCGTGATTTAGCCAAAATCGGCATCACCTTAAATATACGGGTAACCGATGCTGCACTTTATCAAAAACGCATCAATGATTTTGACTTTGATTTGGTCACCACGGTATACGCTAACTCCCAAAGCCCCGGCAACGAACAATTTGATTATTACAGTTGCCAATCCGCCAAAACGCCGGGTAGCCGAAACTTTGCCGGTATTTGCGATCCTGCAATCGAACGCCTGTTGCCAAACTTTGCCAGCTTTAAAAACCGCGAAGATTTGGTAGCCAGCGCCCGTGCGCTCGACCGCGTGTTGCGTTGGCAATATTTGGTGATTCCCAATTGGCACAGCAACGTCTATCGTGTGATTTACCGCGACACGCTGGGCGTTCCGGCTAAAGCTCCCAAGTATTACGCGGCAACCGACTGGGCGCTGTCGACTTGGTGGAGCCAAACCTCTGCACCATAGTGAGGTTTTTTAAGCTAAGCGCAAACCCACCATCACAAAAATGCCTGTCTGAAAATATGTTGCAAACCCTCGCAACTGTTTTCAGACAGGCATTTCCTGTTTTAACGTACTGTTTTAAAGAACTTATTCGATACCGTTATCTTTCAACAGTTTACGAATCTGCTCTTGTACTTTCTGCTGTTTCGCCTGTTGCAGAACCTGATCTTTCACCTGTTCAAACGGCGGCATTTCCGGATTACGCTGCTCGGCCGCTAACTTAATCAAATAAAACTGACCATTCAATTCCACCGGCTCATGCGTCACATCGCCACGAACCATATTGCCAAGCGCAGTCGCAAAAGGCGGCGGTAACTGTTGCGGGGCAACAAACTGGTTAAACTTCTGCTCTTCATTCGGATAACGCTTCATCAAATCGGCAAAACTCAAGCCTTTGAGCAGCAAGTTTTGCGCTTCTTTCGCCTCGGCGGCGGTTTTAAAGCTAACCTGCTGGATCTGCACCATTTTCGCCATCGCATCGTACGTACGGCGCGCTTCCGCTTCGTCTACTTGAACGGTTTTTTCCAGATGTTCCGAATATTTGGCGGCATAAAACTGCGCTTCCAGATTTTTCAATTCGTTTTGTACCGTCGCATCTTTATCCAAACCGGCCTTGAGCGCCTCGGCTTTTAATACTTCCACCGTCTGCAATTCTTTAATCACTTGTGCACGAATGGTTTCACCATTGACCTGCCCCTGCATCTGCGGATTTTGCCCCGCCTGCTGCAAAACCTGCTTAACCATGCTGTCCACGCGGGCATTATCAATCTGAGGTGCTTGCGCCGCTACCGCCAAACCGGCCAACGACAAAGCCAAAACACTGGCCATTACTTTCTTGTTCATCATATTCTTACTTGTTCCCTAAAAATCGGCTTACTTATTTGGCAGGTTGAACCTTGGCTTTTTGCATCAGGCTGTCCACCGCAGCGGCCACGCGTTCCTGTTCCAATTGCACCGCTAAACCCTCTTTCATCTGATTGAGCGCCGGCAACTGCACGTTACGCTTGTCGTTTACATAAAAAATGGCAAACAACGCACCATCTTGACTACGCATCGGTTCGCTGTAGCTGCCTTTGGGCAAATTGCCGATGGCTTCAAACAAACCCGGTTCGGTTTGCTGCAAATCTTTCAGCGGAATATAGCCGGGCGCAATACCGCCGGTTTTTTTCGCCTGCTCGTTGATGGTGTATTTGGTTGCTACGGTTTTAAACGACTTTTTCGCTTTTAATTCGTCATACGCTTTTTTCGCATCCGCTTCGTTGCGGGTCATGATTTCACCCAACTGGATTTCCTGCGTACCTTTATAGTAAGCACTCATATCCTGATAAGCCTTGTTCACATCCGCATCACCAACCGGATTTTTTTGCAGCACATCCGACATAAACGCACGGTTCAGTAAATCATTTTGGAACAATGCCCATTCCTGTTTGAAAGTAGGCTTTTTGTCGGCGCCGTCTTTCTTGGCATTGGCTAATGCTTGATCAGAAATTTGTTTGAACTCATTGCTCTGATCCAGTTTCAAGCGGCGCGCCTCTTGCGCCACTGCGGTGCTCACCACCAAACGGCGGGTGATTTCCTCACGCAGTTGAGGGCCATCTTGCAATTGCGGATTACCCTGTTTCAAGTTTTGCACCACCGCATCAATTTCGCTGCTGTCAATGGCTTTGCCATTTACCGTGGCCACAGTTTGCGCCATCAAACTGCCTGATAAAGCAGCCAACAATAAAGCACTCAAACGAATGTTTTTCATCATATTCTCTTTCTCTAAGGTATTACATACTATTAGGATACAGATTCTTGTTCACTTTGATATTCTTCCGGCGTCAGCGCACGAATACTCAAGGCATGGATGCGGTTGTCGGCAAACCAGTCTGCCAGTGGTTGTTTCACCATGCGTTGCCGTTGTAAACGCCCGATTCCAGCAAAAGCCGGGCTCACCACCAATATCCGATAATGCCCGCCACCGTGGTTACCCGCATGGCCTGCATGCAGGTGGCTGTCGTCCGCCAATTCAAACACTTCGATTGGTAAAGCCGTTTTCAGACAGGCCTCTATTTGCTCCGCTACCGTCGTTGTCATTTCATCCTGCCGATTATTTCAAAACCGGTTCGAAAACCGCTTTAAAAGGCTTAATCAATACCTCTTCATACACACCGGCATCCACATAAGGATCCGCCTCCGCCCAAGCCTGTGCGGCATCTAAATCTTCAAACTTAGCAATAATCAGGCTGCCCGATACACGATCCGGCTCTTCCGGCATAGGGGTAGGCCCCGCAGTCAGCAAGTCGCCTGCCGCCTTCAAAGCTTCCAAGCGTTCCAGATGCGCTGGGCGAGCCGCCATACGCGCCTCGTGCGCCCCCTCAGCATCGGTTGCCAACAACATAAAATAAGTTTTACTCATTATTTATTCTCCTGAGGAAGATAGCGGCTCAGATAAAAGCCCTGTGCCAACATAAACAGAATCATTAAACCCGTCGAACCGAATAGTTTGTAATTCACCCAAGCCTGCTGGCTGAATTGATAAGCCACCACCAGATTCACCACACCCAACAATACCAAGAAAGCC
>CALFOA010000438.1 GCA_937919795.1 uncultured Neisseria sp. | reverse complement strand
TTTCTTTAAGAGCCGAACACGGGCTTCCTCTTCTTTTTGTTTCTTGCGATCGGTTTTCAGTTGTGTTTTGGTTATCATCGTTTTATTTTCCGCAGCCAGAACCGCTTCCCGTTCAGAGGCATCGGCCTTGTGTTTTAAATAGTCGTCGTAGTTACCCAGATGGATTTTCATGCCATCAAAAGCGATGAAAACAACACAGCGGTGATCGGCATAAAGTGCGGTATTATAGCCTTATCGTGCTGCCCAAACAAAATTTATCCGTTATAATACACGCGCGAAAAATAGAAGAGAATCCCATTTAAAGGATAACACCATGTACGACTACCAATCCGAAGCCACCCAATTCCTTAACGATTATCTGGAAAAACACCCCGAAGAAGCCAAACGCCGCGTGGAAAACCGCGGCCTGTTGTGGGATGTTGAACTCAACCCGGAAGACGAAGCCAACTTCGCCGCCGCCAAGTTGCCGAAAAAACCCTACGCTTACCAGCCCGACTAAGCAACAATGAGCATTGCCGCTACCGCCTTTACGCCCGAGCTGTCTGCCTATTTGCGCCAGATTAGCGAGCCGGAACACCCCGTGCTCACCCGCCTGCGCAGCGAAACCGCCGGCCACCGCTTGGGCAAAATGGCGATTGCGCCCGAACAAGCCGCCACGCTGGCTTGGCTGGCTCGCTTAATCAAAGCGGAACGCTATCTCGAAATCGGCGTATTCACCGGCTATAGCAGCACCGCAATGGCACTCGCGCTGCCGGAACACGGCCGCATTACCGCCTGCGACATCAACGCCAGCTTCACCGCGCTGGCGTGCCAACAATGGCAAGCTGCCGGTGTCGAACACAAAATTACTCTGCATCTGCAACCTGCGCTGTTAACGCTGGACGACTTAATCGCCGAAGGCCAGGCCGGCTGCTACGACATCGCGCTGATTGATGCCGATAAACCCCCTACTCCCCACTATTACGAGCGCTGCCTGCAATTGGTACGCAGCGGCGGCATCATCGCCATCGATAATATTTTGCTCGGCGGCCGCGTAATGGAAGCGGCAGACGAGAAATCACCGCCTGCGGTTGCCGTTTTGCAAGCCTTCAACGCCGGTTTACCCGCTGATCCCCGAATCATTCCGCTCACCCTGCCAATAGGCGACGGCCTGACTTTGCTGTTAAAAAAATAAAACACCACCCGTCATTACCCTCCAATACTGCCATGAACACATCCTCTCTTCGTTCCCTCTCCTTGCTATTCCCGCTGCTGCTGGCCGCCTGCGCCACCACTGCACAGCAACCCTCTGTCCCGAATGCCGAACCGGAAACAGAAGCGGCATCGTATACTTCTATTCCTTATCCTAAACCCGATTCGCAAGAACAAATCGATCGCTTAGGCATTCAGGTCAGTCGCTTGGAACAACAAATCGAGCTATTGAATACCCGCCTTCTACAGCTGGAACGCCAACCGGCCAACCGCGTACCTGCACGCTCCGCCGCACCACGCACACTGCCACAAGCGCAGCCGCCGGAGGCGGCCAGCCAGTTTCTTCCCAACCGCAGTGCCGCACCCGCAGCGCCGCCTTCCACCCTCGCCCAAGCCCAAACGCAATTTCGTAACGGCAACTACAAAGCTGTACTCACTACCCTGCACGGTGCCGATAGCGGCGGCGAAGGCAGCGATGCCGACCGACAAAGCATGTATCTGTTGATGCAAAGCCATATGCGCTTAGGCAACTGCGAATCGGCCATCAACATTGGTAACCGACTGGTATCCCGTTTCCGCAGCAGTACCGAAGCACCGGAAGCCATGTTCGGCGTGGCGCAATGCCAGTTTAGAATGCAGCAGAAAGACATCGCGCGCGATACTTGGCGCAAGCTGATGCAGATTTACCCCGAAAGCAATGCCGCGAAGCGTGCGGTCGGGCAATTAAAAAGATAATGGAATCGGTTTTCAGACAGGCATTAATCATGAATAATGCCTGTCTGAAAGCTTTATAGCCTATCACAATCAAACATAAGGATTATCCACATGGCCAAAATCGGCATCATCATGGGCAGCAACAGCGACTGGCCCGTTATGCAGCACGCCGCCCAATTTTTGCAGGAATTCGGCGTGGACTACGAAGCACGCGTCGTTTCCGCCCACCGCACGCCCGATTTGATGTTTGAATACGCCGAAACCGCCCGCGAGCGCGGCTTGAAAGCGATTATCGCCGGTGCCGGCGGTGCC
>CALFOA010000437.1 GCA_937919795.1 uncultured Neisseria sp. | reverse complement strand
GCAGCTATACCTTCATCATGCAGGCCACCAAAGAAGTGCCCAACCGTACCTTACACCCCAAACGCAAAACCATAGGCCTGCGTGTGCCCGATAATGCCATTGCCTTGGCCTTGTTGAAAGAATTGGGTGAACCCATGCTCAGCTGCACCCTGATGCTGCCGGAAGACGACGAACCTCTAACCGATCCCTATGAAATCCGCGACCGCCTCGAACACAGCGTAGATTTGGTAATAGATGGCGGCTGGTGCGGCACCGAACCCACCACCGTGATCGACATGACCGAAGGCGTGGATTTAATACGCGAAGGCAAGGGCGATAAAGCGCTGTTTGGGTTTTAAGTTGATGGTTTATATAAGAATGCCTGTCTGAAAAAGACTTTTTATGATACAAAGTTTTCAGACAGGCATTCTAAATATCAAAACGTTTAAGCAATCAAGAGGGGAACATGAAATGAAAATAAAAAAGACGTTTTTTACCACCGTTTTATGCAGCCTCGCGCTATGGTCGGCATCCGCACATGCTGAAAAGGCAACATTTCAAATCGCACCGCTGCAATTTGAAGCGCCTGCTGCCGCCGATACTCAAAATTATCAGCAAATCACGTTGGCGCAAGAAAGTGATGGGCCATCTGATGAACAGAGGCCTACTGAGCAAATTCTGCGGCTTAGTAAAAAGGTTTATCTTTCCAATCGGGATATTACATCCTCTTCCATCGGTATTGATGATTTTGGCAGTTTTTCGGTTGATTTAACCTTTAACCGGCAAGGCGCACGTAAACTGGCTGAATTAACGCGCAATAATATCGATAGACAATTAGCTGTGATTGATTCGAGGCGTAATGAGTTGTTGATCGTTCCTGTCATCCGTAGCGAAATTACTGGCGGGAAGTTGGCGGTTAGTGGTGGTATGAGCAGCCCGCAACAGGCACGACAAATAGCTGATGAGTCGGAGATAGAGTTTCGCTTGGTGGCAGAAGCGGGAAATCAGTCTGATGATTATCAAAGCATGACTTTTAATACTCCGGTTAAACACAGCAATGCCCCGTTTTTTGTTTGGTTATACCGGCCGTTGAATATAGAATCAGAAGATATTGATAAATGGGTGATTCAACCTCAATTGTTATCCTTGGGGGATGAAAATTTAGTAGATTTTCCAGAGTCGTTTTATTATCGAGTGGGTGTGAAGCTGAATAAACAAGGTTTGGCCAAATGGCGACGATCGAAAGAGCAGCCTTTTTACTTGATTACTACTCAAGCAGGTAAAACGAAAGCCAAGCAAGTTTCCCCTTTGGGTTCTGATGCTATTCTTTTACACTTAGCGTTTTCATTGGACGAAGCAAATCAATTTGTTCAGCAGTTCAAGTAAACTGCACCGTTTAATAGTCGATTAAAAAAACGTTTGCTACAACTGCAAGCGATTAAAAAGGAAAACCATTTTGCAAAATTTTGATTTAGGTACATTTTTATTGGCGGTATTGCCGGTGTTGCTGGCGATTACCGTACACGAAGCCTCGCACGGCTATATGGCGCGCCATTACGGTGACCGTACCGCTGAGCAGCTGGGGCGTTTAACCTTAAATCCGTTGGCACATATCGACCCGATTGGTACGATTTTAGTGCCCTCGGTGATGTTTTTTACCACCGGTTTTCTGTTTGGCTGGGCGAAACCGGTGCCGGTGGTCACGCGCAATTTCCGTAACGCCCGCATGGGGATGCGGATGGTGGCGATTGCCGGGCCGTTGTCTAATCTGGCAATGATGTTCGGCTGGGCGGTATTGATGATGCTCTCGCCCTTGGTGTCGGAGAGTTTTCAATATCCGATGCAGCAGATGTCGCGCTTTGGTATTACCATCAATGCGGTTTTGTTCGTGCTCAATATGCTGCCGATTCTGCCGTTGGACGGCGGTCGTTTCCTCGATACCTTTTTACCGCCCAAAGCCTCGATGCAGTTTCAGAAAATCGAGCCTTACGGTACTTGGATTCTGGTCGGCCTGATGTTTACCGGATTATTAAGCACGATTATGAGCCCCTTCCTTTCCCTGATCTTGGGTGTGGTGCAAAGCTTTATGCGCTTGTTTATCGGCTAAAAATGCGACGACACAAACAGCCGTTATTCCGGTTTAGGTGGAATAACGGCTGTTTTATTTTATAGATAGAATGAAAAAAGGCTATAGCGAAAGTAATAAAGAATTGATACAAGGCAGCGAGCTGCAGATAGTACAGTTAGTACGGAACCGATTCTGTTGCCGCTTTCAGCGGCTTACAAAATCGTTCTCTTTGAGCTAAAGCGAGATAACGCCGTATCAGTTTTTTAGTGCTTTTGCTATAAGTGCTTAGTCGTCCCAAGAGGAATAGTACAAAATCGTACCGCAATGGCTGCAAAAATGCTCTTCCATTGCATCGTTGTGGCGGGTTTGCCGCACGAGAATTTCACTGTTTTGACAGCGGTAGCAGCGTACACAACTACATTTAACGGTTTCGGGGTAGTGACGACGATACCAGCGTAGATTTTTCACCTGTGCCAACGCAAGGTTACGGGCGTGCGCACGTTGGGTAATAAAAGCAGTAATACCAATCCACGTTGCAATCAATAGTCCGTATGTTAATAAGGACATGCTCTCTCCAAGCCATAAGGCGTTTGTTATTATTTTGAAGTTTTATGATTAGGCTGCCGTGGCGGTTTGGGTGGCAAGAAAGTAAAGTTAACCGAGAAATACACCAGGCAGTCTTGATTTAAACCGTTTGTCATTGTCGCTGATGCGTTGCCGTAAGCAAAAGAATTCTCCGCCTGCGGTCTTTATAAAAGACAAAAGGATATACATATGTGAAGGTATGTTAATTCTGAGGATGAGAATACAGCATGATTGAGCGGCATTTCACACTTTTGTATGATTTTGGGAGATGGAATTGATGGGGCGGGAAGAGGGGTGATATTTGTTAGACAATAAAAAGACAGGATGCTTTCCGAATATTGAGTATAGAATCGGAAAAGCATCCTGTGCTTGGATTTAAACGTATTTAAATCGGTTTAGAACCAAGATTTAATGGCTGCGGCTGTGCCGGCAATACCGCCTACCAAGCCTACACCGTAACCAACTGTGCCCATAGTGCCGTTGATTTCATCACGTTTGTTTTGACGTTTTTCGCGCTCCAAAGCCAATTCTTCGGAAGTATTGGTGCGTTGACGGCGGTGTTGTTCCAGCTCGGCGCGAGACAATTGGGCAGACTCGCGGTTACGACCGGCCTTGATGGCAGCAGAATCGTCACCCATGGCGTAATCGCCTACAGAACCGCCGGTGGCGCAACCGGTCAGTACAACAGCAGTTAAGATTAAGGCAAGTAAACCCTTTTTCATAGTAAATGCTCCCATATTTTCAGTAAGTTAGTGAGGTATTAGCGGATAATATAAATTTTACGGTCGCCGTAAGCACGTTTGATGGCATCAGCTTCATCCATCATTTCTTCGCGGCGTTCGGCACGACGTTCGGCACGTTCAGCACGTTCTACATCTTGAACACGGCGGGAGTCAGCGGCCATTTTGGCTTCCTGATCCGGGCTGATGGCTAAAGTGCGGTGGCCATAAGAACAACCGCTTAGTAAAACAGCAGCCAATAAGGTTGAGAAAATGGTTTTGTTCAGCATAGCTTTTCCGTTTGTTGAGTTAGCAATGTAATATTTTACATATCATAACGAATAGCATGAAAAGTGGCAACGATAAAACCGGTTTTTGCTTTATAAAAATGAACCTGAGCTGGGTGCTTGTGAGCAGAAGTAATCGGTTTTGGGCTTTTTAAACGATGTTTGCGGGAGATATGTGGTAGTTTGTGGGTGAAATGGTGATGATTTTGACGGTTTTAGCTGATTTTGAGGGGACGTAGCTATTAAGGATAAAGTGTTGTATTTTGTCGCTTATGTTGTTGTTGAGCGGCAGCATTCAAACAGGCCTGTCTGAAACTTTCAGACAGGCCTAAAAGCGCGTACAATCACGCTATTTTTCTTAACGCATTCAACATCATGATTTACCCCAAAACTTACGACGTGATTGTGGTCGGCGGCGGCCACGCCGGTACCGAAGCCGCGTTGGCAGCCGCCCGCATGGGCGCGCAAACGCTGCTGCTTACCCACAATATCGAAACCCTCGGCCAAATGTCGTGCAACCCTTCTATCGGCGGCATCGGCAAAGGCCATTTGGTGCGCGAAGTCGATGCGCTCGGCGGCGCGATGGCGCTGGCCACCGATATGAGCGGCATCCAGTTTCGCCGCTTAAACGCCAGCAAAGGCGCAGCGGTACGTGCCACCCGTGCGCAGGCCGACCGCATTTTGTATAAAGCCGCCATCCGCGAGATGCTGGAAAACCAACAAAATCTGGAACTGTTTCAGCAGGCGGTGGAAGACATTACCTTAGACGGCGAGCATGTGAGCGGCGTGAAAACCGCCATGGGCGTGGAATTCAAAGCCCGCGCGGTGGTGTTGACCGCCGGTACTTTTTTGGCCGGTAAAATCCACATCGGTTTGGAAAACTACGAAGGCGGCCGCGCCGGTGATCCGGCGGCACGCGGTTTATCTGGTCGTTTAAAAGAACTCAACCTGCCGGTGGCGCGTCTGAAAACCGGCACCCCGCCGCGTATCGATGGCCGTACCATCGACTTTTCCCAGCTCACTGAGCAGCCCGGCGATACCCCCGTGCCGGTGTTTTCCGTACGCGGCAAGGCCGAAATGCACCCGCGCCAAGTCTCGTGCTGGATTACCCACACCAACCTCAATACCCATGAAATCATCCGCTCCGGCTTCGACCGCAGTCCAATGTTTACCGGCAAAATCGAAGGCGTAGGGCCGCGTTACTGCCCGTCGATTGAAGACAAAATCAACCGCTTTGCCGATAAAGACAGCCACCAGATTTTCCTCGAGCCGGAAGGCCTGACCACCCACGAATACTACCCCAACGGCATTTCCACCAGCCTGCCGTTCGACATCCAGCTCGCCCTCGTGCGCTCGATGAAAGGCTTGGAAAACGCCCACATCCTGCGCCCCGGCTACGCCA
>CALFOA010000436.1 GCA_937919795.1 uncultured Neisseria sp. | reverse complement strand
GCAACCTGATTTTGCTCAATAAAGTTAATCCGCGCAACCTCGGCAGCCTGATTGCACTGTATGAACACAAAGTATTCGTACAAGGCATCATTTGGGGCATCAACAGCTTTGACCAATGGGGCGTGGAATTGGGCAAACAGTTGGCGAAAACCATTTTGAGCGAATTAACCGGTACCGTTGCACTGCAACCGCACGACAGTTCCACCGAGCGTTTGGTGAAACTTTATCGTCGTGTCAACTGTGCGGTAGACGGCACTTGCGATGTTTTATTGAAGGAGGAGAACAATAAACAATAAAGAGCAGAGAGAATCATCTGAAGCATGTTTCATGTGCTTGTAGATAAAGGAAATGGTTTAAACGGCCATTAAGCAGAGGCCTATCTGAAAACTGTTTTTCAGACAGGCATTGCCTAAAACAGCAGTTCGAACCCATAAACCGGTTTCCGCTATAACGGAGCCGATAATAAAAACCCCGTTTATTCGGGTTTATCCTCAGGAGTGATTATGGCAACCCCTTCATCATCTACCGGCGAAAATAGCTTGGCTGCCAAAGGCAACAATAATTTCGCCCTCACCGTGCTGACCACCTTGTTCTTCATGATGGGTTTTATTACCTGCATGAACGACATTTTGATTCCGCATTTGAAAGATATTTTCCAACTCAACTATACCCAAGCGATGCTGATTCAGTTTTGCTTCTTTACCGCTTATGCGGTGATGTCGATTCCGATGGGTAAACTGGTGGAAAAAGTCGGCTATAAAAACGGCGTAATGGGCGGCTTTTTGATTGCCGCTGTCGGCTGTTTACTGTTTTATCCGGCAGCCGGCAGCCATTCGTATCCGATTTTCCTTGGCGCCCTGTTTATTCTGGCTTCCGGTATCGTGTTGCTGCAAGTGGCGGGTAACCCGTATGTGACTCTGTTGGCGAAACCCGGTAAAGAATCGGCTACTTTAACCCTGATTCAGGCATTTAACTCGCTGGCTACCATGATTGCCCCGCCCTTGGGTGCGATGCTGATTTTCGTGGATGCTACTGCGAGCGCCAGCGAAAAAATCTCTTCGGTACAAATCCCTTACTTGGGCTTGGCCGGTTTCCTGATTTTGCTGGCGGTGGTGGTGAAACTGATTCACTTGCCCGATGCACGCAAAATTGCCGAAGCCGAAACCGAACACAACCACGACGGCAAAACCAGCGTGTGGCAGTACAAGCACATGGTGCTCGGCGCGATTGCCATTTTCTGCTACGTGGGCGCGGAAGTGGCCATCGGCTCGATGATGATTAACGTATTGGAAGAAACCGCAGGTCTCAGTCACAAAACCGGTGCCAACTATCTGGCCATCTACTGGGGCGGCGCGATGATCGGTCGTTTCATTGGTTCGGCCATGATGAGCAAAATTGCACCGAATAAATACTTGGCGTTTAACGCGATTGCTGCCATCACCCTGATTGCGATTGCCATTCTGGCAGGCGGCGGTGCGGTGACCATGTGGGCGCTGTTACTGATCGGTTTCTTCAACTCGATTATGTTCCCCACCACCTTCTCACTGGCCACCAAAGGCTTGGGTAAATACACCGGTGCCGCTTCCGGTATCATTTGTACCGCCATCGTCGGCGGCGCGTTGGTACCGGTGGTGCAAGGTTATGTTGCTGATACCAGCAGCCTGCTGATTTCCTATGTGGTATCCGCTGCTTGCTACCTGTATATCGTGTTCTTCGCGGTAAAAGGTTTCCGTGCAGACGAAGCGTAAATTACCTTGATAGAAGAAAAATACCCCGCTTTGAACGGGGTATTTTGTTTTTCCTGGTAGATATTTGCTGTGTTTTTTTCAGACAGGCATTGACCTTTGCAAAATACTTCCTAAGGCCGTTAGATACTCAAGTGACGTCATTCCCGCGCAGGCGGGAATCCTGCTTATATTTTAAGAAACCTATTTTTAATCAATTTCTTGAGAGAATT
>CALFOA010000435.1 GCA_937919795.1 uncultured Neisseria sp. | reverse complement strand
ATATCGGCCAATCCACCAAAATCTACGACCGCGAAACCGGCGAAATCCACTACGGCCGCGTACCCGCCGGCTCGGTAGTGGTATCCGGCAGCCTGCCTTCGGCCGACGGCAAATACAGCCTCTACTGCGCGGTGATTGTGAAAAAAGTAGATGCGCAAACCCGCGCCAAAACCAGCGTAAACGAATTGCTGCGAGGCGTGTAAGCAAACGCTTGTTATCATAAAATTTGTACTGGCAATTTTTGCAAACAAGTTTTCTGGATAAGTTACGTCATACTCGGGCTTGACCCGAGTATGACGCTCATATTCAGTAAGCTGCCGATAGTTATTGATAAAGCACTATGCCTGTCTGAAAAAGATTTAAACCCTTTCAGACAGGCATAGACATAATTACCTCAAACCCATCACGAGATTCCCTGTTTTTATGCAAGAAGCGATTTATTCAACGGTCAGCCGTGAGCTGTTGGCCGCCAACGCCCTCTCGCCCGAAGATTTGTCCCGCAGCCTGGCGCTGATCGGCAGCCACCATGTGGATTACGCCGACATCTACTGCCAGCGCACCGCGTTCGAGAGCTGGCATCTGGAAGAAGGCATGGTGAAATCCGGCAGTTTTCAGATAGACCAAGGTGTCGGCGTACGCGCAGTGTCCGGCGAGAAAACCGCGTTTGCCTATGCCGACAGTTTGTCGGCTGACAGCATCCGCCGTTCCGCCGAAACCGTGCGGGTAATCGGCGCGGCGGGCGGTGAAGCCAAAGCGATTCCCGCTACCCGACAGACCGTGCGTACCGTCCACTCGGCGGGCGATCCCATCCGCAGCCTCGATTCCGCCGCCAAAGTCGCCTTGCTCAATAAAGTCGAAGCACTCGCCAAAGCAGCCGATCCGCGCATTGTGCAAGTGATGGCCGGGCTTACCTGCGAATACGATTTGATTTACCTCGCCCGTTTAGACGGCCGCCACGCCGCCGACATCCGCCCCTTAGTGCGCCTGTCGGTTAGCGTAATCGCCAAACAGGGCGAGCGCCGCGAGCAGGGCAGTGCGGGCGGCGGCGGCCGTTTTGATTTGGCTTATTTCGACGAAGCTAAGTTACAAGAATATGTGAACCACGCGGTGCAGCAGGCGTTGACCAATCTGGAAGCTCGCCCCGCCCCCGCCGGTGCTATGAAAGTGGTGCTCGGTAACGGCTGGCCGGGCGTGTTGCTGCATGAAGCGGTCGGCCACGGTTTGGAAGGCGATTTCAACCGCAAAAAAACCAGCGCGTTTGCCGGCCGCATCGGCGAGCGCGTGGCCGCCAAAGGCGTGACCGTGGTCGATCAAGGCGATATTGCCGACCGCCGCGGCTCGCTCAATATCGACGATGAAGGCAACGAAACCCGCCGCACCGTGTTGATCGAAGACGGCATCCTCACCGGCTACCTGCAAGACGAAACCAACGCCCGCCTGATGGGCGTACCCGTTACCGGCAACGGCCGCCGCGAAAGCTATTCCGCCACCCCCATGCCGCGCATGACCAACACCTTTATGGAAAACGGCAGCTATCCGGCCGAAGAAATCATCGCTTCGATCGACAAAGGCATTTACGCCGTGAACTTCGGCGGCGGTCAGGTCGATATCACCAGCGGCAAATTCGTCTTCAGCGCCTCCGAAGCCTGGTGGGTGGAAAACGGCAAACTGCAATACCCGGTAAAAGGTGCCACCATCATCGGCAACGGCCCCGAAGTATTGAAACACGTTTCCATGATCGGCAACGACACCGCGCTCGACACCGGCGTCGGCGTATGCGGCAAAGAAGGCCAGAGCGTACCGGTCGGCGTCGGCCAGCCGACTTTGCGGATAGACGAAGGTTTGGTGGTGGGCGGTAGTGAAGGGTAAGGTTGCTGGTTGAGATAAGTGTTTTTTTAACCGGCTTGTGGTGATTAAAATGCCTGTCTGAAAACATGGGAATATGTTTTCAGACAGGCATTTCGATTAATCATCAACTGATTATTTATTCAGGATACATCAACCGCCGTTCTTGAAACTCTAAACCATCTTTATCATTCGGCAATATTTCAAGGTAAGCTGAATAATGATGATCAGCTACTTTTTTGTACTCTTCTCTGAAAATGTTTATATCATTTTTGTTTCTTTCGATTAGGTTGAAATAATGAATAGAAGAATCAACCAGCAATGGATACCCCATTATTAAAGATGTTTGTTCGTTGATGGTAAGTCCAAATAAATCAGATGGTTGTTTATACCATTCATCGTATGGAAAATGTGTACGGATAATAAAGTGTTCGGGAATCAATTTATCTTCTTGTGTAAAATATTCCATTGAATACCATGTGGGATAATGATTAGGGTCAAGTACCAGAACACGAATTTTGTTATTGATAACACTTAATCCCATCACAATATAGAATTTATCAATAATGAGCTGGTCTGTTGGGGTGGGTTTGTTTATGCATTTGAGCAGCATCTTGATAAGTCCTTAATTTTAAATCGGTCGGCAAGCGAAGATGGTGGGAGTAGAGTTCTTCTTGCACTACCTATCCTGCATCTTACCAAGATGCCTGTTATAATCAATAAATGATTTTAATTTAATGTTTTTAAAAAGATTATACTAAGAAACCAAAGCGGGGGCTTAATGAAAAAAACTGAAATCGTCATGAATATAATAGGGGGTTTATTCATGGCTGTTTTCTTCTTGATGCTTAAATATGCACCAGTTAATGAGGATAAAGAGTTAAGCCCTGATGGTTTGGCGGAATTAAATCATACGAGAAATACTGTTTC
>CALFOA010000434.1 GCA_937919795.1 uncultured Neisseria sp. | reverse complement strand
AGATGTTCCTTTTGACATGTCTGAGATGCCCGTTTTCACACTTTCCAAATCCCGATTGTCTTCAAGCAGTAAAGAGGGTTGATTGGCTCTCGCTTGTTTGGGTTGGTGAGCTTTGCTCAACCGGATGTTTTGATCCAGCATGGGCATCAATACATCGCTGTTGACGTGGGTAAATATCCGACTGTTTTGGAAATAATGGGCTTCACTGAACAGTCCGTGTGTTTGCAGAAACAGACGACCGCGCTCCTGTGTTTTGCGACCGAGATAGGTATCCTGTTTCCATTGCTCCATGGTGGCGGTGTAATACAACCGTTGGCGTGTAAACGAACGGGTGCCGGGCGTACCGTGCCGCGCACTGTTGTACAGTGCGGTTGAGAGCATGATGGCGATATAGATGTCGCCGGTGAGCCGCACCAAATCCATGTGATAGACCACCGAATCGCTGAAGTAGTCGCGGATAAAGCTCAGCTCCTGTTTGCGCCAGTCCTCGAGTGTCAACTGGGTAATGTCTTCCAAATCGAAGAGATCGCAAATCGCGCGGCTGATGGCATCCAGATGCACTCTGAATGCCAGTTTTTTGCCTTGGCCAAAGTGGCCGGTTTCGATATAGCCCAGTTTTTTCAAATGGTCTTTGCACGAACGCTGTTCCGATACAGTCAGTCCTGTTTCCATTTCGGTTTCTTGGATGGATTTAAAAATCCATCCGTCTCTGCTGATGATTTCGGTACCGACACGCAGCCAGTACATCAGCTGCGACAGGAAGATGGCCGATTTCACATCATCATCGGTAATTTGGATAATGCTGCGGTGGACGCTTATTTTCCGGCCGGCTTGAAGCCGCCGCCAGCATTTGAGCAGGTTGCTGTTGAATTCGACGGGGCTTATCATTGCCGGTGCAAATTTGTTGGTCATAATCTGCTCCTATGCTTCCGCTTCCACTTTGGTATGGATGTATTGCCAAGCTAAATCAGAAGCAGCATCGTAATCGATTCGGTAGCGTACGATGTTGAGCTGCCGTATTTGTTCGACTTGCAGCAAACCGGCCTTATACAGCCCGTTGATGGCCTTGAGCTGCTCTTCTGTCGTCAGTACGGCCAAACGCTGCTGCTGGACATTATTGTGCTCAAACCAGTTGCTGTATGAGTCGCGCTGTTCCGGTGGCAAATAGGGCTGCTGTTCGCGCACAACCGAATAAAACAGCACATCCTGCATACGCAAGCCTTTATCCAGCATGGCGGCCGCAGTAATGCGCTCAATCGGAATGGCCGGCAGAATAATGCTGCTTTGCCTTTGGGCATTGGAGAAATAGCTTTCATTGAGCGAATAATGGCTTTGTCCGCCTTCCCGTTTGACGGTCAGGTAATTCAAACCTTTGAGCGTCCGTCTGACACTATGCCAGCGGCTTTTACTAAAGCCGAATAGGGCGCTCATCTCTTCATCACTGATCACTATTGATTTGCCGTAACGGCAGTTTTTAATGAACCACGACAAGAAATAGCCGGCGTACACATCACCCGCCAAGTCGGCAAACGACGGCATGTATAAAACGGGCTCTTCCATAGCCAGGCCGAGCAGGGCGGATGCGGTCAGCTGCCGCTCTTCCGCCTGCATCTCAGGGTATTGGTAACCGGGTAAGGCTAATTGCTTATCCATTTTTATATCCCGTTAATCGCCGCATTCAGACGGCCTAAATCATATTGGGGAAAGGCTTCCTGCAACTGCCGGTAACGCTGGAAGGTGTCGCTTTCGGTTTCCTTCATGCGCTGCCAATAGTCTTGAACCGTCAACTGGTCTTCCAAAGGCAATGCGCCGCATCTGCCCAGCTGTGAATTAATACCCAGCTCGGTTCGGATTTGGCGGATGTCCGATTCGACCAGCAAATAGCAAACAGCCTGAATCATGTTGTTGCGCGCACCGTGCTCAACCATCCAACGGCATTGCTCCAACTGTTTGTCGCGTTGGCCGGACAGGTGCTTATTGGTGGTCAGAATATCTTTGAGGATATTCAAATCAATCAGCACTTCCATGGCACGGGCAATATCCGGAGCCGCATTGTTAATCTGCTCCGGCGTGAGCTTGCGCAGCCAGTTCAAGGTACCGGCATGGCGTTGGATCATGACCATGTTTTTACGCCGGGCCTGCTTGTCCGGCTCACAGGTCACGATGCCGATAATGGCTGTGTAGAGCAGTTTGTTGGTTTCGGCGTCTACACTTAGCCGATAGGTTTCTTTGGTGCTTTTGCAGATGTTTCTTTCAGCCCGCGCAGCTGCGGTCGCAATCAGATGCGTATTCATGATGTGTACACTCCCGTATTATCTTGTTCATACCCGTTCCTGGTACATTTCCCAGTTGTCACTGCCTAATTGCTCCAACTGGGCGCAATGATGGACGTAATCGAAATAGGCTTTTCTGGCCGTTTCGTTACCGACCACCAGCTCAAACATGAGCGTGGTGACGCTTTCTGCATAGCTGGCCATACCGATGCCGTACATCTCCATATCATTGCGGCCTTGCTCATCTTGATAGAGGGCAGCAATGATGGATTGCGGGTGACTGGTAAACGGGTTGTATCGATGTAGCAGTTGCGGTGAATCCCAAAGGGTTTTTTCACCACTGGTGCTCCAAAGATAGATAAATACGGTAGCGGCATAGGGATGCCGGCTGTTAATCAGTGCATTGGCTGAAAGTTCTTCGTTTTCACTCCAACCTTTCTTGTTAAAGTCAGGAAAATCCAACATAAAGCCATAAGGCATTTTATGATCGCTAATCAGCAAGCTCTCAATACGGACGTATGCCAACAGATTCTTGGCCGCCTGCTGAATATCCGACAGCACTTGCTCCCGACTGGGCGGCTGCACACTTTCAGCAACCCGGGCAGGCTGTGCATCGGACGTTGGCAGAATAGGGGGACGGTTACTGATGATTGTCCTGCCCGCCGGATCGACCGGCGGACAGGCCACGCTGTCGCTCTGTAATTCGGAGGCAGCGCTAGCCTTATCGTCGGTGACGGAAGCCGGAGCAGGGGAGTTTGCTGCATACTCTGCCTTTGGCTTGACCGCATCGGGGTCGCTTGTCGGTTTAGCGGCGGCTTCGGCAGCCGGTGCGGTTTTCAGACGGCCTTTGTCACCTGCATCAATCTCAAAGAAATCCGCAAATGCTTGTTGCAGGCGCTTTTGCAGCGCCGGCACATCCAACTCTGCATCATCCGCATGGGTAATGCCCCAATTTTCAAGGGTTTCGTCCCAAAACGATTCATATAGTGCAGCATCAAAGGCAAATGCAGCATCATCGGCCTGACCGGCCTCTTTGAGGGTTGTTTGCAGCTCGTTATAGGTCTTGCGCAACTCGAGTGATTTGGGAATCGATAGGCCGTTACATTGATTACCCAAGCCCGACAAATGGTCGGTGGCAAACAGGTATACCGACAGCTTGGTAAAGTGCACAGTCAAACCTTTATTGGCAAAAAGCTGTGCCAACGGTCTGACGCCCAAGGCTTCGCCGGCAGCCTCCTGAAAAATGTCGCGCATCTCTGCATACGCACAAGCCTTGTCCCAAAACACCATGTCTGCGCGCTGCTCATTTTCAATGAGATGCGCAATCAGGATGTCGTCGGCCGAGGTGTATTCGGTGTAGATACAGGGGATTTTTGAAAACCGTTCGTCACCGGTTTCGTCCAGCAACTCCTTCAGGCACAGCAGCCGTGAATTGCCGCCTTTGGCCAACATGTAACGGCTGCCGCCCGGCGGCGTGGTAACGTGCACCGGCTGCTGGACGCCCACTTCGCGAATGGATTCTTTGAGGCGTTCAAACTCTTCCGGGTCATGGATTTTGCGCGGGTTGCGGTCGAAAAAATCGATTTCCGACACAGGCAGAGTCATGGCAACGCCGGCGGGTGTGCCGTACGGCTTATCCAATTTCATGCTGGTTGCAGCAGGATTGGCAACGGCCACACTGTCAAAAATGAAATCGGGGGTCAGTTTCTTTTTCATGACGCACCGCCTTTCTCATCTTCAGATGGGGAAGGGCGCAAGTCCTGCATTTCATTGAAAAAAGTGATTTTTCGATTTTGGTCGCGTACGACCGGAAACAACTCAAACACAAGGTGAGTCATCATTTCCAATGCGGATTCCGACTTGCCGGCATGAACGCGTTCATGAAAATGCACGGGCACCCGCAAGGTGGCCGATTCTTTGTATGCCTTGGATGACGGAATCATGGTGGCCAGCAGCTTTTGGCGGCCGTCTACGAACTGATTGAAATATTCTTTGATGCTTTCGGTAAGCATTGTTGCATCTTTGGTACGGTCCTTTGCGTAGATCAACGCATATAAGGGCGGTACATTCAGATTCATGTTTTCGCCGAAAGACAGACGGCCAAGTGCCTCCTGTGTGCCGCCGATAAATTCGCGCACGCTCAACACATCCGGTTTCACCGGCGTAATCAGCATGGTAGATGCAAATGCAACGGCATCTTGCACAGGACCGACGGCACCTTGAGTATCAATAATTACAAAGTCATAATTGTTTTTGATAATCGGATGCGTCATTTTAATGCGCACCAAAAGCGCGCGATCTACGCGATTTTGTACGTTAAAGCGTACATCATCAGATAAATCGTTCGATAAAACGATGTCCAGGTTTGGGTAAACGGTTTTTGAGATGGTTGAGGCCACAGTCTGATCAGACAGGTCGCCCAACAAGAATTCAACGATACCGCACGGAGCCGTGTAGCTCAGTGCATAGTATTTTGAAAGTGAAGCATGCGGATCCGCGTCAATTAATAATACGCGATATGCCATATCGGCCAATAAGCCGGCAAGATTTGCTGCGGTTGAAGTTTTGCCGGTGCCGCCTTTTGTGCCCACTATACCCACGGTAGTGACCATCTTGAAAGTCCTTTTGGATGAAGGTTGTTAAAATCCCGTATGTGCAACTAGCTTTTAACCACCACCCGCATTCTACCTTCGAGTCACTCTATTTCGCATAATCCATATTATGTTAAATTATTGATATAGGAATTATGCGCTGACAAATATGCATATATGCATATCCATAAGCAGAATAAAAACCAAGGCCGTCTGAAAAACTTCAGACGGCCTTGGTTTAACAAGATGGATAAAGAGCTGCCGCACTTTTTATTTATTCCACTTGCTCAAAACCATCAGTCCAAATGCTCATTACCAGGCGGTGCCAATACGGTGCGGTTGCCGTTGCTTTCGGGGGGCGACACGATACCGTCCGCTTCCATCTGATCAATCAGGCGTGCGGCGCGATTGTAGCCGATGCGCAAATGGCGTTGCACCGATGAGATGCTGGCTTTACGGGTTTTCACCACGCAAGCTACTGCATCATCATACATCGGGTCGAGCTCGCCATCGTTGTTGCGTCCGTTGTTGGCATTGCTGAATATATCATCGCTGCCTACGCCGGCGGTGAGAATGTCGTCAATATAAGCCGGTTCGCCGAATTGCTTGAGATATTCCACCACGCCGTGCACTTCGTCATCGGAAGCAAATGCGCCGTGCACGCGTTGCGGATAGCCGATGCCGGGCGGCAGAAACAGCATATCGCCCTGCCCGAGCAGGTTTTCGGCGCCCATTTGGTCGAGAATGGTGCGGCTGTCGACTTTGCTGGACACTTGAAACGCGATGCGGGTGGGAATATTGGCTTTAATCAGCCCGGTAATCACGTCTACACTGGGGCGCTGTGTGGCCAAAATCAAATGAATGCCGGCGGCGCGTGCTTTTTGGGCCAGCCGGGCAATCAGCTCCTCGATTTTTTTGCCGGCCGTCATCATTAAGTCGGCGAATTCATCTACCACCACCACGATAAAAGGCAGTTTTTCCAGCGGCTCGGGATCGCCGGGTGTGAGGCTGAACGGGTTGGCGAGTTTTTCGCCGCGTGCGGCGGCTTCGGTTATTTTTTGGTTGAAGCCGGCTAGGTTGCGCACGCCCATGTGGCTGAGCAGGCGGTAGCGTTTTTCCATTTCGTTTACACACCAATTGAGCGCGTTGGCGGCCAATTTCATATCGGTCACCACGGGCGCGAGCAGGTGCGGGATGCCTTCGTAAATGCTTAATTCGAGCATTTTCGGGTCGATCATAATCATGCGCACTTCTTCGGGCGTGGCTTTGAAGAGCATGGATAAAATCATGGCATTCACACCCACCGATTTACCCGATCCTGTGGTGCCGGCCACCAAAAGATGCGGAGCTTTGGCCAAATCGGTGACCACGGGTTGTCCGGTGATGTCTTGCCCCAGTGCCAGGGTGAGCTTGGATTTTGAATTTTGAAACACCGGCGCATCAAAGATTTCACTCAAGCGTATCATTTGGCGCTTAGGATTCGGCAGCTCCAGCCCCATACAGGTTTTGCCGGGTATGGTTTCCACCACGCGAATCGAAGCCACGCCGAGCGAGCGGGCCAGGTCTTTTTCAAGGTTTAGCACGGCATTGCCGCGCACACCGACATCGGGTTCGATTTCGTAACGGGTAATTACGGGGCCGGCGTATGCATCCATCACTTTGACTTTAACCTTGAATTCGGCCAGCTTCTCTTCAATCGTGATGCTGTTTTCCAGCAGCGCATCTTCGGTTTGGGTGGCGCTGGGGTCGAATTGCGGCGGCAAAAGCAGGCCGAGCGAAGGCAGGTGGGTGCCTGCGCCCTGCTCTATTATGCGCGGCGGCGTCATACTTTCAGACGGCATAACAAGGTTGGCCGATTGCTCGAATGCGGCTTCAGACGGCATTGCGCCAGATTGTCCGTTTTGCAGCCAAACAGCTTCTTCTGAGGCCGTCTGAATGCTTATTGCAGGCTCAATCGGTGCGGATTCGCTAATCAAGCGGTCGGTAATCGACCAGCGCGGGGCATCGCTGATGTGTGCGTTTGCAGCGGGCTCGGGTGGCTGGTAAGCGTCGAACGCATCATAACGCTCATCATAAGCGCTGCCGTTAAATACGGGCGGTTCGGGTATATCAAGTGGCATCATATCCACTTCCGGCATAGGCGGCGGCTCGACCACGGTAGCCGTGGGCGCGGCTGTCGCAGCCATAGCGGCATAAGGCGTGAAGCGGGTGGAAATCGGCGCAGCTGCCTTGGGCACTTGCAGCTTGATGGCGTGGCTTTGCTCCACTCGTGCGGCTTCTGGAATCACGCTTTCGCGCACAGTGGTGTTGACGCGGCGGATGCGGCGGTTGACCGGCGAATCGGTTTTGGCCAGATTGGCCAATATTTCGCCCTCGGGAATCACATTGGGTTGCGCGGTTTGCAGCGGCTCTTGCGCCGAAGCTTGGCGGCGGCGCGCCATACGCTGGCGCAGCAGATTGGCGCGGATGTCTTCTTCGCCTATGGTTTCGGGCCCGCCGATGGCTTGGCGCACCGATTCGGCCAGCTCGGTTTTCGGGGTTTGGTGGCTGATTTTTTGCACTTCTGCCAAAGTGCGGGCGCGGGTGCGTATCAGCGCAGGGTCGTCGAGGCTGATGGTTTTCAATTCCACAGGCGGCTTGGGTGCTTGCACGCCGGCGGCTTCGAGCGCGGGCTTGAA
>CALFOA010000433.1 GCA_937919795.1 uncultured Neisseria sp. | reverse complement strand
CAATATCTTTTTAATCGGGCTAATGGGAGCCGGGAAAACCACGCTTGGTAAAAAATTGGCACAGGATTTGCAGTGCCAATTCTATGATAGCGACCATGTCATCATGGATCGTACAGGCGTCTCCATACCCACGATTTTCGAACTAGAAGGCGAAGAAGGTTTCCGCAATCGCGAAAGTGCCGTTATCGACGAACTCACTCAAGAGCACCCGATTATCCTCGCTACCGGTGGCGGTGCTGTTTTACGCCCGGAAAACCGCCGCTTTCTACATGACCGAGGCACCGTAATCTATCTGTGCGCCACCCCAGATATCTTACTGGAACGTACCCGCACTGATAAAAGTCGCCCACTCCTACAAGTGGCCGACCCTTATGCCAAGCTGCAAGAATTATTAACCATACGTGACCCGTTGTATCGTGAAACTGCCCATTTTGTTATCGATGCCGGAGAAGATGGCTGTCATAAAACCGCCGAAAAAATCCTAACTCTGTTAAAGAAGCAACCAACATTATGCGCGAGCTAACCGTTCATACCCCTTCACACAGCTATCCCATCATCATCGGCCGCCACCTGCTTGACCAAGCGGCCGATTTACTTAAGCCCTATCTGAAACATTCCGCGGTAGTGATCACCAACGACACCGTCGCTTCTTTGTATCTGGATAAACTGAATCAACAACTCGATCAATTGGGCATCCAGCACTTTTCTATTGTTCTGCCTGACGGCGAAGCCTATAAAGACTGGCAATCGCTCAATCAGATTTTTGACCGCTTGATGGAACAACGTGCCGAGCGCAAAACCACGCTGTTGGCGTTGGGCGGCGGCGTGATTGGTGACATGGTCGGTTTTGCTGCCGCCTGCTATCAGCGCGGCGTGCCGTTTGTGCAGATTCCCACCACCCTGCTCAGCCAGGTGGATTCTTCGGTTGGCGGTAAAACGGCCATCAACCATCCGCTGGGTAAAAACATGATTGGTGCTTTTTATCAACCGCAAATCGTGTTGGCTGACCTTTCCAGCTTGTCTACCCTGCCACCACGTGAGTTTTCCGCCGGCATGGCCGAAGTAATCAAATACGGCTTGTTGGGTGATGCCGATTTTATCGGCTGGCTGGAAGACAATATGTCCACCTTAATGAGCCAAGAAGAAACCGTTTTGGCGCAAGCTGTTGAGCATTGTTGTCGCATGAAGGCCGAGATTGTGGCAAGCGACGAAAAAGAGCAAGGCATCCGCGCCTGGCTCAACCTTGGCCATACCTTCGGCCACGCCATCGAAGCCGAAATGGGTTACGGCGTGTGGCTGCACGGCGAAGCAGTTGCTGCCGGCATAGTGTTGGCCTGCCGCCTTTCCGAACAATTGGGGCAAATCAGCGCAGCCGATACCGAGCGCGTAATTCGCCTGCTTCAGCAAGCGAATCTGCCCACTGAACCACCTCGTTTTGCTTTCGATCGCTGGCTGGAACACATGCAACATGATAAAAAAGTCAGCAGCGGCGTGATGCAGTTTATTACGCTGGAGCGCTTAGGACGCGCGGCTATCACTTCGGTTAGCCAGCCGGAACTACTGCGTGCTACACTAAATCCTTATCTAGACTGATGGCCGCACTTTTTTCAGACAGGCATTTAAGCCCGGTTTCAGCGGCAAACCGGGCTTTTCACAAGACAGAGCCCTACTTCTCCGGTTAAGCCGTTGTTATCTCACAACGAGCAACGCGGATCACTCAAGCGGCTCAGGAGCGATTCATGTCCCATCCGCTGTCTCCTTTGTTTCATCCTCGGCATATCGCGGTCATCGGCGCCAGCGAACGGCTCGACAGTTTCGGCGAGCATATCTTTTCTATGCTCCACTCCACCAGCCTACAAGCTAAAATCACACCGCTGAATTTGCACCACCGCAGCATAGGCGGCCTGCCCGCTTTCAACTCAATCGGCAAACTACCCGAAGCCGCCGATTTAGCCATTATCACCACCCCACCCGCCACTTACGACAGCCTGTTTCGTGCCTGTCTGAAACACGATGTCCGCCACTTAATTGTGTTACAAAACTGGTCAACATTAGACGAAGACACCCGCAAAACCGTCGAAAAATCAGTAGCCAAAGCCAGCAAGCAAGGCTTATTTATCGCCCTCTGCGACCCCGCCGGCCTCAACTCGCCCGAGCACGGCTTATACGCCAATCTCTACCGCCACCGCCCGAATGCCGGTGATATCGCACTGATTGCTTACGGCCACACCCTGTCCAATTTGTTCAACCGCTGGCAACTCGGCATCAGCAAACAAATCAGTCTCAACGAAACCCTGCAAGGTTTAGAAGCGGCTCAGTTGATCGACTACCTGCGCGAAGATTCCGCCAGCCGTCTATTGGTCGTTCAATATCCTAGCCATAATGTCAATCCACATTTCTTCAGTGCACTACGCCAAGCCGCTCTTACCCACCCGCTGATTCTGCACGCACCACAATGCCTGTCTGAAAACCAAACGGCGGCCTTGCAACAATGGACCGAACAACACGGCCTACTGTTCACCCGCAGCCCCATACAACTGAACACCGCCATCCGAGCCGTGCAATCGCAATTACCACCCATTGACCATTTGGTACTCAGCGGCAACAGCCAAACCGGTTGGCTGGCAGAAAACGTTACCGATACCCCAGCAGCCTCGTGTATCAGTGAAGCCTACCTGCCCGAAAACATCGGCACACTGCCTTTTTACCAACATATTCAGCAGCTACTGGATACGCCGGAAAACGATGCCGTTCTCGCCTTGGTTGAACCCAGCATTTATCACAATGAAAGCGAAATCCAGCTTCATTTAAGCCAATTGCAACAACAGCACAATAAGCCTTTACTGACTGTCTCACTTTTTTCAGACAGGCATTACCTGCATTTCGAAACGCCTGAAGCTGCTTTAGCGTTTTGCCAAACACTGCAACAACGTCAACACGTTCAGCAACAATCCAACCGCCTACCGGCCGAGAACAGCCGCCCACAAGGCTTGGCCAAACCGGAAATCTTAAAAAAACTCAGCAGTCAGCCGCAGAAAATACTGCAAGAGATCGGTTTCCCGTTACAAGAAAAAACAACAGCCGAAAACCTTGCACTGTCACTCGAAGCCGATGCCGACTTAGGCATGCTGCTGCGTATCGAAAACGCATCCAACAGCAAAGTATGGCTACCACCATTCAGCGGCCTTACCACCGAATCAGTTGCCTCACTGCTTGGTCTACCGGCCGACTCGCCGCCTTTAAAAGCCTTGATCGGCATAACCAACCAAATACTGGAACTCAATCTACCGCTGCAACGCTGGTGCATCAACTACAATGCCGCACAAAATAACTGGCTTACCCGTGAACTCAGCTTTGGCGAACAAGCAGCCAAACCTTATACATTGGCCGCCCTACCGCCCAAACAAGTCGCCCAAACCCTGATCTTAAAAAACGGCGAAAGCTGCAACATCCGCGCCATCGTGCCCGATGATGCCGCTGCTCTTCAACGCTTTGTACGCGGACTATCCGCCACCAGCCGCCAAACCCGTTTCATGACCTCATTGCGCGAACTACCGCCCGCCATGTTGGCACGATTCTGCCGCATTGATTACGCCCGAGAATGCGGTTTGATTGCCGAATACGATGATGGCCGCATTATCGGTCATGCACAATACAGCTGCGAGCGCATCGGCGAGCGTGCCGAATTTGCCATCATGATAGACGACAGCTTACACGGCCAAGGGCTGGCTCGCATATTGATGGAAACCCTGGTTGATCAGGCATATCGCCAAGGCTATCAAACATTATTCGGTGAAATCCTGCGCGACAATCCCGCCATGATCAAGTTGGCGGAAAAGCTCGGCTTTGTTATCGAAGCTTCACCCCTAGATCCAGCGCTGTGTGTGGCAAAGCTGCCGCTGACCAAGCCGCAAAACAGTATAAAAATGAAACTGACGCAACAAATACTTGCGCCGAAAAGCTAAATTACCTTAAAATAAGCGGTTTTCCATATATCCGATTTTTCAAAGGAATTTTGAACATGGTAGTTATCCGTTTAGCCCGCGGCGGCTCTAAAAAACGCCCGTTTTACAATGTAGTTGTAACCGACAGCCGTAACCGCCGCGACGGCCGTTTCATTGAGCGCGTAGGTTTCTACAACCCGGTAGCCAATGAAAAACAAGAACGCGTACGCCTGAACGCCGAGCGTCTGAATCACTGGGTTGCCCAAGGCGCGCAATTGAGCGAAGCCGTTGCCAAACTGGTTAAAGAACAAAAAGTTGCCGCTTAATCCGGCCTAATACCCATGTCTGATACAAAATGGGTAGCCATGGGCTACATCAAAGGCGCCTTCGGTATTAAAGGCTGGGTAAAAGTTGCTACCAGCACCGAATATACCGACAGCCTGCTTGATTATGCCGATTGGCGACTGGTAAAAGACGGTCGCATATTGACTGTCTCCCCTGCCGAAGGCCAACTGCACAACGGTGAATTACAAGTCAAATTCACCGGCATCGACGACCGAGACCAAGCCCATGCCCTGCGCGGCTATACCATCGAAATCCCACGCGAGCAATTCGCCGATACGGAAGAAGATGAATATTACTGGGCAGACTTGAGCGACATGACCGTCATCAACCGCCAAAACGAAACACTGGGCACCGTCACCAACCTGATGGAAACCGGTGCTCACGATGTGCTGATTGTGCAAGGCGAATACGGCCAAAAACTGATTCCTTTTGTAGCTCAGTTTATCGATACAGTGGACAGCGAAAGCCGTGTCATCACCGTCGATTGGGGCAGTGATTACTGATGAAAATCCAAGCCGTTACCCTGTTTCCCGAAATGTTCGACAGCATCACCGAATACGGTGTGACCGGTCGAGCAAAAAAACAGGGCTTATGGCAGTTTGATGCCATCAACCCACGCCGTTTTGCCGATAACAAACTCGGCTATATCGACGATAGACCTTTTGGTGGCGGCCCCGGCATGATTATGATGGCACCGCCTCTGGCTGCCGCCATAGAATGTGCCCGCAAGGCGCAGACCGGGCAGCAAAGTAAAGTGATTTACCTCAGCCCGCAAGGTGCGCCGCTCAGCCACGACAAAGCCGTTGAACTCGCACAATTAAGCGATTTGATTTTATTGTGCGGCCGTTACGAAGGTATAGACGAGCGACTGCTACAAAGCAGTGTCGATGAAGAAATCAGTATCGGTGATTTTGTTGTTTCCGGCGGCGAATTACCGGCAATGATGCTGATGGATGCCGTATTAAGATTAGTGCCCGGCGTATTAGGCGACCAGCAATCTGCCGAACAGGATTCGTTCGCCAACGGCTTGCTGGATTGCCCGCACTATACCCGGCCATTAGAGTTTCAAGGCATGACGGTTCCCGAAGTATTGCGCTCGGGCAACCACGGCCTGATTGCCGAGTGGCGGTTGAAACAATCGCTACAACGCACCTTAGCGCGCCGGCCAGACTTATTGGCCAAGCGCGATTTAATCCCACAGGAAGCCCGCCTCTTACAACAAATTCGTGAAGAGCAACAGGCAATCCAATCATAATTAGGAAAGTTGAAAAATGAATCTGATTCAGCAATTAGAGCAAGAAGAAATCGCTCGCTTGAACAAAGAAATCCCCGAATTTGCTCCCGGTGATACCGTTATTATCTGGGCTCGCGTAATCGAGGGTACCCGTACCCGTCTGCAAGCTTACGAAGGCGTAGTAATCGCCCGCAAAAACCGCGGCCTGAACAGCAATGTTATCGTGCGCAAAATCTCCAACGGTGAAGGCGTAGAGCGTACTTTCGCTATCTACTCTCCCCGCGTAGAGAAAATCGAAGTGAAACGCCGTGGTGACGTGCGTCGCGCCAAACTGTACTACTTGCGTGGCCTGACCGGTAAAGCTGCCCGTATTAAAGAAAAACTGCCGGCTCGTAAAGGTTAATTCCTTTTACCCAGTCCAAAATACCCGCCAAGATTGGCGGGTATTTTGTTTTTCAGACAGGCATTTTTACTGGTTTATTCAATATATCCGCTGAATATTCAGGCCTGCCTGAAACCGGCAACACAGCAAACCAGATATTCTTTTTCAGACAGGCATTCTCTTCATTTACAACATATCGTAAATCAACCCTGCTGCAATCAAAACAAAGATGGCACCACACAAACGATTAAGCCACATCAGGCGGCTGCCCTGCTGCAGCCAAGCCGCCAGTGTTTTACCGCTAACGGTATATATCAACTGCCAACTGGTTTCAATCACAAAAAACGAAGCAGTTAAGATCAGATATTGCACCATCATCGGCGCCTGAGTATTGAGAAATTTCGGAAAAAAAGCGGCAAAAAACAGAATCGCTTTGGGATTAGAAAGGGAAACCGCCATGCCTGTCTGAAACAGTTTGGCCGGTGCAGGCTGCACCCGTATTCCTACACTGCCAGCCAACGGCTCCACCGCCTTGCGCCAAGTTTGCACGCCGAGATAAGCCAGATAAAGCGCGCCCAATCCTTTCATTACCCCAAACAACACGGGTGCCTGACGGCTGAGCAAACCAATGCCGGCCAACGACACCAGCAACAGTAACAGCAAACCAAAGCTCAAGCCAGCCAACGTCCACAGCGTTTTGCGAAAGCCATAGTTCAGTCCGAATTGAAAAGCCAGCAGCATATTGGAGCCGGGAGTAGCGGAAATCAGCAGCGTGGTACTGACAAACAATAACCAGATTTCAAACGACATTTTCTGCTCTCAAAGTAGCAAGATTAAAAATAGCTTTCAGACAGGCATTGAATGGCAACATAAAACCAGTTTCCCCAATACCATCACCAAGAAATACGAACCCATATCAAAAACATCTGTACTTAACAGCCGCCTATTGTACCGATTTCAACAGCTAAAACCAAAGCCGCAGCGGAAAATACCGTCTGCGGCTTAAATGACCTATTGTTTAGCTATCGCTATCAGCAAAAATTTTCAGACAGGCATCCCTGCCCTGTTAGCTATGCGAAACCGCAATGCCGGAAGAAATTGCATGCTGCCAAGCCTCGTCAATCTGCCACATCATCGATTCGGTGCCGTAAATTTTGGCGGCATTCGGCACACCGTCGACATTAAATAAATAATGTTCGTACAAACCATCCGACATCACGTTGTTCAATACGATTTTCAAGTTACAACCGTAACCCAACGCATAGAATTCGTGCACGGTACGGATTTCCGACCAAGCGAAACGGCGAATTTGGCCGCGTTCGCACACCACCAAGCCTGCTTCATCGGTAGCAATATAGTTTTCATCCATACGGAAGCCCTTGAGCGACAACCAGCTGCGCCACATAAAAGCGCACACCATAGATAAAATAATCATGGTCAAGCTCAGGCAGGTCATGGCCAATGGGCCAAAGCCGCGAGTATCGATCACAAAAGCCGTCAAACCGGCACAGGCCAGAATCGGCAAACCAAAAACGGCAACGATTTTAATCATGTCCAGAATGGTTTGTTGGCGGTGATGGGTAAAATACCAAATGTTACGAACAGAGTGTGAATGGTGTGTCATGCTTTTTTTACTTC
>CALFOA010000432.1 GCA_937919795.1 uncultured Neisseria sp. | reverse complement strand
CGATTACCGGTAAAGGATTGATTATCCGCGATTTCCCGATGGTGCCCGGCATTGACTTTGCCGGCGAAGTGGTGAGCAGCGACAGCGAGCGTTTTAAAGCGGGCGACGAAGTGATACTCAACGGCTGGGGCGTGGGCGAGCGTCATTGGGGCGGTCTGGCCGAAATGGCGCGCGTGCCCGCACAATGGCTGTTGCACAAACCTGAAGGCTTGAGCCAACGCGAAACCATGGCGCTGGGCACCGCCGGTTATACCGCCATGTTGTCGGTGCAGCGCATCATCGCGCACGGCGTAACAGCAGGTGACGGCGAAATCGTGGTGAGTGGCGCCAATGGCGGCGTCGGCAGTTTTGCCATCGCCATTCTGACCAAGCTGGGCTACGATGTGACCGCCTTAACCCGCCGTGTGGATGAAAGCGCGTATTTGATTGACACTTTGGGCGCCAAAGCAATTATGGACAGCGGCGAATACGGCAGCAAAGGCAAGCCCTTGGCGAAAGAGCGTTGGGCTGCCGCAGTGGACAGCTTGGGCAGCCACACCCTCGCCAATATCTGCGCCGCCACCCGCTACGGCGGCATCGTTACCGCCTGCGGTTTGGCGCAAGGTATGGATTTTGAAGGCACCGTCGCGCCCTTTATACTGCGCGGGGTTACACTCGCCGGTATCGACAGCGTAATGCGCCCGCAAGCAGACCGCGAAGCCGCTTGGCAGCAACTGGCGGAAGTCTTCGGCGGCTCGCCGCTGTTGAACGCCATTAGCGAAAATATCAGTCTGCAAGATGTGCCCGCTGCCGCTGAAGATTTGCTGGCAGGGAAAATTCGCGGCAGGGTGGTGGTAGAGATTTAAGCGATAGTTGATGAAATTAAAATAGCTACCCGTCGTCATGCTCGGGCTTGACCCGAGCATCTCCCGTTTCTTGTGTGAAGTAAGATACTCGGGTCAAGCCCGAGTATGACGATACGGTGATTAATTGAGTTGTTTGCTTATATAAACCTTGAAAAAATGCCTGTCTGAAAGATTATTTATGCTTTCAGACAGGCATTTGTCTGCTTAAAGCATCAAGATATAGACAGTTGCCTTACCAATCAAAATGCCTGTCTGAAAACACACAAACCCGTTTTCAGACAGGCATTTGTTATAATCCCTCTTTATTTTCGCAAAACCCAGCAGGCCGCCTTATGCAAGTGATTGAATATCCTGATTCCCCCTTCAAACTGCACCAACCCTTCCCGCCCGCAGGCGACCAGCCGACGGCAATTGCAGGCTTGTTGGATGGCCTTTCAGACGGCCTGGCCTACCAAACCCTGCTCGGCGTAACCGGCTCGGGCAAAACCTACACCATGGCCAACGTCATCGCCCAAAGCGGCCGCCCCGCCATCATCATGGCGCACAACAAAACACTGGCCGCCCAGCTGTATGCCGAAATGCGCGAATTTTTCCCCGAAAACGCGGTGGAATACTTCGTTTCCTACTACGATTACTACCAGCCTGAAGCCTATGTGCCCTCGCGCGATCTGTTTATCGAAAAAGATTCCGCGATTAACGAACACATCGAGCAAATGCGCCTGTCCGCCACCAAAAACCTGATGACGCGCAACGACGTGATTATCGTCGCCACCGTATCCGCCATTTACGGTATCGGCGATCCGGCCGAGTATCAACAAATGGTGTTGTCGGTAAAAGAGGGCGACACGCTGGAACAGCGCGACATCATTTCCACCCTCGTCTCCATGCAATACGAACGCGGCGAAATGGATTTCAAACGCGGCTCCTTCCGCGTGCGCGGCGACGTGATCGACGTGTATCCCGCCGAAAGCTCGGACAACGCCATTCGCATCAGCCTGTTTGACGACGAAATCGACCGCCTCGACCTGTTCGATCCGCTCACCGGCAGCATCATCCAGCGGGTAGGGCGCTACACCGTGTTCCCGTCCAGCCATTATGTCACCCCGCGCGACACCGTACTGCGCGCCTGCGAAAGCATCAAAGAAGAATTGCGCGAACGCATCGCCTTTTTTACCCGCGAAAACCGCCCGGTCGAAACCCAGCGCATCGAACAGCGCACCCGTTTCGACCTCGAAATGCTTTACGAAATGGGCTTTTGCAAAGGCATCGAAAACTACTCGCGCCACTTTTCCGGCAAAAAAGAAGGCGATCCCCCGCCCACGCTGATGGACTACCTGCCCGACAACGCCATCATGTTTATCGACGAAAGCCACGTTACCGTCACCCAAATCGGCGGCATGTACAAAGGCGATGCCTCGCGCAAGCAAAACCTCGTCGATTACGGCTTCCGCCTGCCGTCCGCCCGCGACAACCGCCCGCTCAAATTCCACGAATTTGAAAAAATCATGCCGCAAACCATCTTCGTTTCCGCCACCCCTGCCAAATACGAAGCAGAACACGCCGGCCAAGTGGTCGAGCAAGTCGTGCGCCCCACCGGCCTGGTCGATCCGCTCATCGAAATCCGCCCCGTTGCCACCCAAGTGGACGACTTACTCAGCGAAATCAACGACCGCATCGAAAAAGGCGAGCGCGTACTCGTCACCACCCTCACCAAACGCATGGCCGAGCAGCTCACCGATTATTACAGCGAACTCGGCGTCAAAGTACGCTACCTGCACAGCGACATCGATACCGTAGAACGCGTTGAAATCATTCGCGATTTACGTCTCGGCCTGTTCGATGTATTAGTCGGCATCAACTTACTGCGCGAAGGCTTGGACATCCCCGAAGTATCGCTGGTGGCCATTCTCGACGCCGACAAAGAAGGCTTCCTGCGCAGCCACCGCAGCCTGATCCAAACCATAGGCCGCGCCGCCCGCAACGTAAACGGCCTCGCCATTCTCTACGCCGACAAAATCACCGATTCGATGAAAGCCGCCATCGACGAAACCGAACGTCGCCGAGAAAAACAGATTAAATTCAACGAAGAACACGGCATTACCCCGAAACAGATTACCAAGCAAGTCAAAGATATTATCGATGGCGTGTACCACGACGATGCAGGTAGCTCTAAAGGCAAAAAAGGCAAAGGCAAAGTGAAAATCGGCGAAATTCATACCGAAGAAGACGCGATTAAAGAAATCGCCAAACTCGAAAAAGCCATGCAGCAGGCGGCGCGGGATTTGCAGTTTGAAGAGGCGGCTGTGTTAAGGGATAAGATTCGGGGGATTAAGGAAGGGTTGTTTGGAGGATAAATATGGAATTAATTGCAGGGGCAATCTTGATTGTTGTGGGCCCAATAATACTTCTTATATGTATTGCATATTTGTATACTTTGTATGTTGTGGGGAAAGTTATTTGTAATAAATTAAACAGTGATATCTATAAAATTTTGACTGTCTTAATACTTATTATGATGATTCCAGTTCCGTATTTGATGTTTAAACGAGTGATGCATGTTCAGGAAGAAATAGAGAAAGCGAAAAATGAACATCTTGCCAGTATAAGAAATCAAGTTGATGAGCAAAGGAAGAATAACTTAATTGAAGCCTGTAACAAAGAGGCGAAAATAGTAGTCAATCAAAAGATACCTCAGGGCTCCGGTATTTTTATTGATGAACTACATAAATATGTTTCATACCATTCATACAATTCATTTGATTCACGTGAAGACCATAGAAAACTCGTGCAATCACTCATGCAAATGTGCACAACATCCGGGCTGGAGGCTCAAGCAGGGGGCTATTATGCGAAGCAACTCTGTTCTGAGAAATATTCATCTTCCATACAATGGGTTTATCGGGCTGATTTGCGTAGAGTAACTAAAAAATTCGGTCGAGTTTCATTTATAGAGTTTTTTGAATTTACCAGCAAATACGACATGCCGGAAGATTGGAAAAATCAGTATTGGGATGAGGAAAAATCCCGTATATCGACTGGCATCATATCAGAGGGAAATAAGGATTATTGGCCTAAAAGTGTTCACCGTTCTGCAACAAAAGCATGGTGGATAGAAAAGAGAGAGCGAAAATTGGCAGAAGCGTGGACTGAACAATTTAGTGAAACAAGGCATTTTCGTAATCTAAAAGATCATGAATTTGTAGAAAATC
>CALFOA010000431.1 GCA_937919795.1 uncultured Neisseria sp. | reverse complement strand
GTGCCGCTAGGTTGGCTTCCGGTGCGGTAATAGGCGCGGTGAACGAAGTGATGAACCGCCGTGCTTGGAATGCGTTTTGTGCGGTGCGACCGCCCGGTCATCATGCCGAAAGCAACAAGGCGGGCGGTTTTTGCCTGATTAACCATCTGGCGGTGGGCGCAATGCATGCCGTGGCCACCTATCGCTTGCAACGGATTGCGCTGATTGATTTTGATGTGCATCGTGGTAACGGCATCGAAGAAATTTTTAAAGACGACCCGCGGATGCTGTTGCTGGGCATGAGCCAAAATTCGCTGTTTCCTTATCAAGCGGAAATGATGGCGGGCAGTAATCAGAACCGGATCGGTTTGGACTTGCCCGCCGGCGCCACCAGCCGTGTATTTCGCGAATTGGTGCGCAGCAACTGGCTGCCGCGACTGGTTACCTTTAAACCGGATTTGGTGCTGATATCGGCCGGTTTTGATGCCCATCGGCGTGAGCCTTTATCAGATACCGAATTGCATGAGGCCGATTTTGCTTGGTTGACCCACAAAATCATGCAGGCTAGCGCTTCGTGTAAAGGGCGGGTGGTGTCGGTGCTAGAAGGTGGTTATCAACTTGAAGCTTTGGCCAAAAGCGCTGCAGCACATATCCATGTATTGGCCGGTTTGGGCAAGCCCGAATGTGCCATTATTTACGACAAAATGTTGAGAATGGAAAACGGCCCGCTCATCCCCGAAAGCCTGCAAAATCTTACCGGCAGTTTGAAAAATACGGCGGACGATATTCGTCGCCGCTTTGAAGCTTTGCGTGAGAAGCAGAAAAAAGATGATGGCGAAAATTAGAGAAGTGGCTTCGGTAAATTTTGAGAAGATGGCCATTTATTGGTTTGGCGATATTTTGGGGGTACTTTAGAAGGGGGATAGGCAATGCGGGAATTAGGAATATTCTTGATAATGGTAGGCATAGCCGTACCGTTGCTTGGCGGCCATCTGATTACACCAAGACATCTTGGAAAAAAGTATTGGCAATTAGCTAGGGATTTCAAGGAAGAAAAAATACAAAAAGGAGATGAACATCATCTAGATGCTGAATTTTCATATTTAGATTCTTTGGTGATAAAGGGTTCTATTGCGGCTTTATTGTTTGGTGTTTTGATGGTGTTGTTATCGTTTGTGATTTAATTTATGGTTTCAGAAACCTAAAGATGCCTGTCTGAAAAAAGAATAGCTTTTCAGACAGGCATTCTTAAATTTAAAACCATCCTGAATGATTGAAAAAACAAGCATTTTTTTGTATAATCTCGCGTTTTTCCTTGCTCAGGCCTGCTTATAAAATGCCTGTCTGAAACTTCGGGCTGAACGCAGCCGATACCGTTTATTGATAAGAGTCATCATGTCCAATATTCCACAAGAAGTGCGCCGTCGTCGCACTTTTGCCATTATTTCCCACCCCGATGCGGGTAAAACCACGCTCACCGAAAAGCTGCTGCTGTTTTCGGGTGCGATTCAGAGCGCCGGTACAGTAAAAGGCAAGAAAACCGGCAAGTTCGCCACTTCCGACTGGATGGATATCGAGAAACAACGCGGTATTTCGGTGGCTTCATCGGTGATGCAGTTTGATTATCACGATCACACGGTCAATCTGCTCGACACCCCCGGCCACCAAGATTTCTCGGAAGACACCTACCGCGTACTCACCGCGGTGGACAGCGCTTTGATGGTGATTGATGCGGCAAAGGGCGTAGAAGCGCAAACGATTAAATTGTTGAACGTTTGCCGTATGCGCCACACGCCGATCGTGACCTTTATGAACAAATACGACCGTGAAGTGCGCGATTCGCTGGAGTTGCTGGACGAAGTGGAAAATATCCTGAAAATCCGCTGTGCGCCGGTAACTTGGCCGATCGGTATGGGTAAAAACTTCAAGGGTGTGTACCACATTCTGAACGATGAAGTGTATTTGTTTGATGCCGGCGGCGAAAAATTGCCGCACGAATTTGAAGTGATTAAAGGCATTGATAACCCGCGTTTGGACGAACTTTTTCCGCTGGAAATGGAAAATCTGCGTGCTGAAATCGAATTGGTGCAGGCCGCTTCCAATGAATTTAATCTGGAAGAATTTTTGGCGGGCGAATTAACGCCGGTGTTCTTCGGCTCGGCGATCAACAATTTTGGTATTCAGGAAATTTTAAATTCGCTGATCGACTGGGCACCGGCGCCGAAAGGCCGTGATGCCACCGTGCGCGAAGTGGAACCCACCGAAGAGAAGTTTTCCGGTTTTGTGTTTAAAATTCAAGCCAATATGGATCCGAAACACCGCGACCGCATTGCTTTCTTGCGTGTGTGCTCGGGCAAATTCGAGCGCGGTATGAAGATGAAGCATTTGCGGATTAACCGCGAGATTGCCGCTTCCAGCGTGGTAACGTTTATGTCGCACGACCGCGAATTGGTGGAAGAGGCTTATGCGGGCGACATTATCGGTATTCCCAATCACGGCAATATTCAAATCGGCGACAGTTTTTCCGAAGGCGAGCAACTGGCGTTTACCGGCATTCCGTTTTTCGCACCGGAATTGTTCCGCAGCGTGCGCATTAAAAACCCGCTGAAAATCAAACAGCTGCAAAAAGGCTTGCAGCAATTGGGTGAAGAGGGCGCAGTACAGGTGTTCAAACCGCATTCCGGCGGCGATTTGATTTTGGGCGCGGTCGGCGTGTTGCAGTTTGAAGTGGTGACTTCGCGCCTAGCAGCGGAATACGGCGTAGAAGCGGTGTTTGATTCGGCTTCAATTTGGTCGGCGCGCTGGGTATCGTGCGACGATAAGAAAAAGCTGGCCGAATTTGAAAAAGCCAATGCGATTAATTTATCCACCGATGCGGGCGGTAATCTGGCTTATCTCGCCCCCAATCGAGTGAATTTAAACCTGACGCAAGAGCGTTGGCCGGATATTGTGTTCCATGAAACTCGCGAACATTCAGTGCAGTTGAATGCTTGATTAAAATCGTTTGATGGAAACAATGCCTGTCTGAAAGAAAACTTTCAGACAGGCATTTTGCTTGGGCAGCAATCTATACGGTTTTCGAATAAGTAGCCTGTGTTTCGCGGTGGCGCAGATGGTAGTCGAATACCATGGCGATATTGCGAATCAGGAAACGGCCTTTCGGGGTCACTTGCAAACTGTGCTCGTTCAACGATAACAAGCCCAAGTCGGCCAGTTTTTGCAGGTCGGCCAGTTCTGGTTGGAAATAGTGGGCGAACGGTATCTCAAAAGCTTTTTCGTAGTCGCTGAAATCCAAGGCGAAGCGGCACATTAAATCCTGAATCAGGGTGCGGCGCAGCAGGTCGTCCTGATTCAGTTGATAGCCGCGCATAATCGGCAGCCGACCTTCGTCCAACGCTTGGTAATAGGCTTCGATGTCTTTTTCGTTCTGCTCGTAAGTGGCGCCGATTTTGCCGATGCTGGAAACGCCGATGGCCACCAGATCGGTATCGGCATAAGTGGAATAACCTTGGAAATTGCGTTGCAGGAGACCTTCGTGCAGGGCGATGGCGAGGTCGTCTTCCGGTTTGGCGAAGTGATCCATGCCGATGAATACATAGCCTTTTTCGGTAAGCGTTTGCACGGCGTATTGCAGGATGTCGAGCTTTTCTTCGCTGGAGGGCACGCTGGCGGTATCGATACGGCGTTGCGGTTTGAATAAATGCGGCAGGTGGGCGTAGTGGTAGAGCGCCAGCCGGTCGGGCGAGAGCGACAACACGGTTTCCAGCGTGGGTTTGATGCTGTCAACCGACTGGTGCGGCAGGCCGTAAATCAAATCGACGCTTACCGATTGGAAACCGGCTTCGCGCGCGGCATCGATCACTTCGCGGGTTTCTTCTACCGATTGAATGCGGTTCACCGCCTGCTGTACTTTGGGATCAAAATCCTGAATGCCGACGCTCATGCGGTTGAAGCCGAGCCGCCCTAGGTGGTGTACGGTGTCGCGGCTGACTTTGCGCGGGTCGATTTCAATCGAATATTCGCCGGTTTCGATGAGCTGAAAGTGTTTGCGGATCAGGGTAAATACGCGCTCGATTTGCTCGTCGCTAAGAAAAGTGGGGGTGCCGCCGCCGAAATGTAGTTGGGCGAGGGGATGTTTACCGCCCAAATGGGGGGCGAGTAAATCCAGTTCTTTTTCCAGATAGCCGATGTAGGCATCGGCGCGACTTTTGTCTTTGGTGATGATTTTATTGCAGCCGCAGTAATAGCAAATGGTGTTGCAAAACGGAATATGAATATAAAGCGACAGCGGTTGGTGTGCTGATTTTTTGCACTGCTCTTCCAGCGCTTGGATATATTCGTTTTGGGTAAAGCCGCTGTGGAAGCGGTCGGCAGTAGGGTAAGAGGTGTAGCGCGGGCCGCTGGCA
>CALFOA010000430.1 GCA_937919795.1 uncultured Neisseria sp. | reverse complement strand
CCTGGCTCAATGCCTTGTTTCAAAAAACCTTTGCCGTGGCCAAAGAAGTGCGCACCGGCACGGCGGTGGGCGAAAATTCCGTGTCGATGGCCGCCGCTTCGGTGAAAATGGCCGAGCAGATTTTCCCCGATGTGGCCGATTTGAATGTGCTGTTTATCGGCGCAGGTGAAATGATTGAGCTTGTGGCCACTTATTTTGCCGCCAAAAATCCCAAGCTGATGGCCGTGGCCAACCGCACCCTGCCGCGGGCGCAAGAATTGTGCGAAAAGCTGGGCGTTAATGCCGAGCCGCATTTGCTGGCCGAATTGCCGGCCATTTTGCACGAATACGACGTGGTGGTGTCGTCCACCGCCAGCCAACTGCCCATTGTCGGCAAAGGCATGGTCGAGCGCGCCTTACGCCAGCGCCACCATATGCCGGTGTTTATGCTCGATTTGGCGGTGCCGCGCGACATCGAAGAAGAAGTGGGCGAATTAAACGATGCCTATCTCTACACCGTCGACGATATGATGGGCATCGTGCAGCAAGGCAAAGAAGCGCGCCAAAAAGCCGCTGCCGAAGCCGAAGCGCTGGTGGATGAAAAAGTAGTTGAGTTTGTTGATTGGCAACGCAGCCGCCAAAGCGTACCACTGATTCGCTCTTTGCGTGACGACGGCGAACGCGCCCGCCGCCATGTGTTGGCCAATGCGATGAAGCAACTGGCTAAGGGCACGCCACCGCAGGAAGTGTTGGAAAGATTGTCGGTGCAACTCACCAACAAACTATTGCATCCGCCTACCGCTACTTTGTCGAAAGCCAGCGGCAAAGACAGCGAGCTGGTAGAAGCGGTGGCTAAGATTTATCATCTCAAACAGTCGGATTAGTAAGCGCTTCCGAGATTTCATTTTTTATTAAGGCTTTATTGGGTAACCGGTAAAGCTTTTTTGTTTTATAGCGAAAGTACTAAAAAACTGATACAGCATTATCTCGCTTTAGCTCAAAGAGAACGATTTTGTAAGCCGCTGAAGCGGCAACAGAATCGGTTCCGTACTAACTGTACTGTCTGCAGTTCGCTGCTTTGTATCAATTCTTTATTACTTTCACTATAGTGATAAATTTAGAGTAGGGAGAGGCTTAATAGATTTTCAGGCAGACGAGGGCATTCTATTTTTTAAGTGAAATGCCTGTCTGAAAAGCCAACAGCGATTATTTTCAGACAGGCATTGATGAGGATAACCAAACCGAGACTTTTGTAAAACGTAAAAAAAATCAGCCAGTTTAACAACCGGCTGATTTTTCATATTTAGTTGGTCGGAGTGAAAGGATTCGAACCTTCGACCCCTTGCACCCCATGCAAGTGCGCTACCAGACTGCGCCACACTCCGACTCAAGAGACGAAGATTATATTCAAAGCCGCTTTATCTGGCAAGCACTTTTTCTATGTCCGCCAACATGTTTTTCAGACCCCCACGGATTTCTTCCGCATCGGCAGCAGGATTACCGGCAGTATCCAAAGCATTGTGGTTGAACTCGTCGATAAAAGGCGCAAAAGTACCTTTTAACTGGCGCAGTTTCACCACATCACGGCGGGTATAAAATTCTCCGCCGTGACCGATAACGATCCCATTAGCATTTTGCCATTCCGCAAACTGGCTAGGACTGATCTGCACCAGTTCACACACCTCGTTTAAGGTGAAATAGCGTTGAGCCGGTAGCGGCGGCAATGAATTAGCGTTGTTTGTCATAGTAATGTTCTACCATGCCTTTTAATTTTTGGCTGGCGTGGAAAGTGACCACGCGGCGGGCGGAAATCGGTACTTCTTCGCCAGTTTTCGGATTGCGGCCGGGGCGCTGCGGTTTGTCGCGCAACTGGAAGTTGCCGAAACCGGAAATTTTAATTTCTTCCCCTCGCTCCAAAGTGGTGCGGATTTCTTCAAAAAAGAGTTCAACAATTTCTTTAGCATCGTTTTTGCTGACGCTGCTTACTTTATCGACCAAAATATCGGCCAATTCGGCTTTGGTTAAAGTCATTTTTTTGATTACCTTCAATTTCTGATTAAGATGGAATTATCACTAATTCCTGTTTAAAAATCAAGTGAATACCTGAAAATTATGCACGCAGCTTGGCTTCGACTGTTGCGGCGGCAGCGACTAAGCGCGCCATGCTGGCTTCCAGCACTTCATCGGTCAGCGTGGCTTCGTTATCTTGCAACACCACTTTTACCGCCATACTCTTCATGCCTTCAGACAGGCCTGTACCGCGGTAAACGTCAAACACGCTGATATCCTGAATCAGCTTGTCTTTTACCCCTTTGAGTGCATTGAGCAAATCGTCGTGGCTCACACTCTCGGGCAGTACAAAAGCCAAATCGCGGCGGGCGGGCTGGAATTTAGAAACCGGCTGATAAACGGTTTTGGTTTTGCCTAATACCACACCCATATCGATTTCAAACAGCAACGGTGCTTGCGGCAAATCGTATTTTTGCAACCACTGCGGGTGCAACTCGCCGATAAAGCCGACCACTCGGCCGTCTGAAACAATATGGGCGGTACGGCCGGGGTGCAAAGCAGGATGTTCGGCTTTCACAAAAGTAATGTCTTTACCGGCCAACAAATCTTCCACATCGCCTTTTACGTCGTAAAAATCGGCAGCGCGGCTTTTCTCGCCCCATTGTTCGGGATCTGCGGAACCATATACCAAGCCGCCGACACGTTCATTTTGTTGGAAACTGCCGTCTGCCTGTTTGGCAAATACGCGGGCGATTTCAAACACGCGCACACGGTTTTGTTTGCGGTTGAGGTTGTTTTGCAGAATTTCCACCAAGCCGCCGATTAAGGTGGAACGCATCACGCTGTATTGCGCCGCCAGCGGGTTTTGCAGGCGGATGGGG
>CALFOA010000429.1 GCA_937919795.1 uncultured Neisseria sp. | reverse complement strand
ATAAACGGCACACAGTAAAATGCCTGTCTGAAAAAAGTTTTCAGACAGGCATTTATCCTTAATAGATACGCAGTGATTATTTTTTACCAAAAATCATCGATACCACCGCTAAAATTAAGAAACCGACAAACAGAATCTTGGCTATCGAAGCCGCGCTGCCGGCGATACCGCCGAAACCCAATACGCCGGCCACAATGGCGATCACAAAAAATATCACCGAATAACGCAACATAAACTTCTCCTTAAAATAGTTTTATTGATTGTTGAGCCACTCATCAACTTCTTTTTCAGCCTCTTCCTTGGTACGGCCATAGCGCTCTTGAATACGGCCAGCCAACTGATCGCGCTTACCTGCAATCACGTCCCAATCATCATTGGTCAGCTCGCCCCATTTCTCTTTGGCTTTACCTTTGAGTTGTTCCCATTTGCCTTCGATAATGTCTTTATTCATCGTGATGCTCCTTGTTGTGTGAGTTAAATTTATTGAAATAATAAAAAATAAGCAGTTTTCGCTAACGAATTAAATATATCAGTATAAAAACCAATCCATCAATCAAAAATTATAAATTTTACAAAAACTATTTTCATTAAATTTAATATTACACTTAATTACTTAAACAGAATCAAAAGAAAAATTATTTTCTCAACAGCAATGCCTGTCTGAATCCTATTCAGACAGGCATTGTTCACTATTCAAACGACCACAGCCAATCCGGCGGCGGCGGGGTCGGCACCTGCCATTGCGGCGGGTAATCTACCCCCGTGAGATACAGACCATCGGGCATAAAGGTCGGCGGCGCCAGCAGGCGGCTGCGGGCGGCCAGCAAATCGGCGAAGTCCGCCACGCTGATGCGGCCGTTACCCACATACACCAGCGCGCCGACGATATTGCGCACCATATGGTGCAGAAACGCATTACCGTGCAAATCCAGCGTCATCAACTGCGGCGTGCCTTTCAGCGATACCTGATACATGGTTTTCACCGGCGACTTGGCCTGGCAGGCCGATGCGCGGAAGCTGGAAAAATCATGTTCGCCTACCAACATCGCCGCCGCTTGCCGCATTTTGTCCATATCCAGCGGCGTATGCGTCCAGCCCACCCGGTTCAACAGCAAAGGCGAGCGCACCGGCGAAGATTGCAATACATAACGGTAACGCCGCCCAAACGCATCAAAGCGTGCATGAAAACGGCTGTCCACCGGCAAGGCCTGCCACACCGCAGCACCTTCCGGCAAATGTGCGTTCACCCCGCGTATCCACGCCTGCGCGCTGCGGCGGGCGGTGGTATCGAAATGCACCACCTGCGCCGTGGCGTGTACGCCGGTATCAGTGCGGCCGGCAGCAATCACATTAATCGGTTCACAAGCAATCGCGCTTAACGCCGCTTCCAGCGCCGATTGTACCGTCACAATGCCGTCAGCCTGTTTCTGCCAACCGAAAAAGCGGCTGCCGTCGTACGACAATACCAATGCCCAGCGTTGCCCGACCGTTTGGGTTGCCGACTCCCTCTCCATTCCATTTAGCTGCATCATCACCTAACTTTGTTTAAAAACTTATCTCGCGCGCTGCTGCTTGCACAATTTTGCATAACGCCTCAACAGTCGCCTGCTGCGTAAAAGCCCGGCAAAATCGAAACACTTTACCGGCACATTTGTTATTATAAGAAGCTCAGAATCAGTCTGGCGAGTATTTTGCCGCCCTACCACTGTTATTTTGCCGAAGGTCTATCATGAAAAAAACCTTAATCGTTTCACTCACCACCCTCGCCTTACTGGCCGCCTGTTCCGATAAAAAGGAAGAGCAAGCCAATGCCGTTAATTGCGGCGATCCCGCCGTATTGCAAAACGCGCGCGACAACATTCTGCAAACCATCAAAGAAGAAGCCCGCAAATAGATCG
>CALFOA010000428.1 GCA_937919795.1 uncultured Neisseria sp. | reverse complement strand
ATAGGTCAGCGCCTGGCGCATGGTGATGAAACCGCTGTAACGACCGTCCGCATTTTTCGGCTCCCATGTTCTACCGTTGGTACCTTGTCCCGGCAACGAAATGGGCGCATCGTTGATCACGGTTGCCGCCGTCATCCCTTTAGCTAAAGCTGCCGAGTAAATAAAGGGTTTAAAGGAAGAACCCGGCTGCCGCTTCGCTTGTGTCGCACGGTTAAAGGTTTTGCTGTGGAAATCATAACCACCCACTAAAGCGCGAATAGCGCCGTTTTTGGCGTCTACCGACACTAAGGCACCTTGTAATAGAGGCTCCTGCACCACAAACCAGCCAGAGTTGCCTTTTTGCAAACGAATTAACGAACCACGGCGGATTTGTGCATCTTCCATGCTCTTATTATTGACCGCACGGGCGGCAAAACCTAGTGCACGGCTATTCAGTGTAGTCCGCTTACCATCCGGCATCTGTACTTCCACGCCGTTTTTGTTGCTGGCCGACACCACTACCGCCGGTACCATGCCATCTACCGTATAAAACTTAGACAAGAAGTTGCTGATTTCTTCTTCTTCATTATCGGTTTTACTCAAATCCAGATAATCTTCAGCACCACGATAACTGCTACCGCGATCAAGGCCGCGTAAGGTACGACGCAACGCGCTATTCGCTGCTTTCTGATTTTCAGTGCTTACCGTGGTATACACTTTAAAGCCTTGGCTATAAGCATTTTCTCCATATTTTTCATACATCTGCTGACGAACCATTTCCGCCACATAGAGCGCGCTCTGATCAATCTGCTGTACATAACGCTCATAATGCAACTCCTCAGCTAACGCCTGGCTGCGCTGTTGAGGCGTAACCATATTTTCCTCAACCATATTATTCAGAATATATTGCTGACGCAGCTTGGCACGTTCGGGGTTCACAATCGGATTAAATGCCGAAGGTGCTTTGGGCAAGCCCGCCAATATCGAAGCTTCAGCCAACGACAAATCTTTGACGTCTTTATTAAAATAAATCCGCGACGCCGCCGCAAAGCCATAAGCACGTTGTCCCAGATAAATTTGGTTGAAATACAACTCCAGAATCTGATCTTTAGTTAACGACTGCTCGATTTTATAAGCCAGTAATGCTTCGTTAAACTTACGGGTAAAGGTGCGCTCGTTAGTCAGGTAAAAGTTTCTCGCCACCTGCTGGGTAATGGTACTGGCACCCGACTGCACGCCGCCAGTCAGATTACTGATTGCCGCACGAGCCACACCGATAACATCCACCCCCCAGTGGTCGTAAAACCGCTTGTCTTCAGCAGCCACTACCGCATCTTTCAATACTTGGGGGAAATCCTGAATTTTCGTAAAAGCCCGTCGTTCTTCACCAAACTGACCAATCAGTTTGCCGTCTGAAGAATAAATCGTCAGCGGCATCTTAGGCTGATAATTCTGAACCGCATCCAAAGCAGGTAACTTAGGATAGGTCACCAAAATCGCGATGGCCAACAAGCCGATTGCAAACAACATTAAACCCAGCAAAAGGCCAAGCAACGTGGTAATAATTTTTTTAATCATGACTAAGTAATAAATTTTGCCATTTTCGGCAGTAATTAAAGTAAAATAGCACAGCATTTAGAAACACCAAGTGTACCTCAGTGCACAAAATATCTGAACAACTTACGGAAACCAATACAGTTGCTTACTTCCATATTGGCAGGAAACTCACATTATGCGTTTATTAAAAAATCAAAAAAATACAACAAGCAAAGCTTCTATGAGCTTAGTTTCTAAGGGTGCAATAGGCGTCGACATCAGCCAAAATGCAATCAAGATGGTACAACTCTCGGGGCGTAGTTTAAACCAAATTCAGTTGGAAAAATACGTCATTACCCGACTGCCCAAAAATATTATTCGTGGCAACCAAATTCACGATTACGACCAACTTGTTTCATATTTGCAACACACATACACCCAACTCCACTCTAGCAATAAAAACATTGTTGCTGCAATACCACAAAATTTGGCCACACTAGAAACCGTCATTTACCCCAAAGACAGTGAAATGAGCTTGGAAGAGTTCGCCGAGAATGAACTCAACCAACTAGGCGCGGTAGACGAAATGAATTATGACTACCAAGTTATAGGGCAATCTATTATGCCGCCTGGCCAACAAGTGCTTTTGGTCGCCTCACGCAAAGAAGACCTCGAACCGCGTTTGGAAGTCTTTGAAAGCGCCGACTTACTTCCTGCTTACATGGACGTTGATCTGTTTGCTAAAGCCAATGCTTTCAGCTATTGGATTAATCAACATGCCCCCGAGTTGGAAGACGAGAAAATCGCCGTTATCGAAATCGGCGATAGCCAGATGCAAGCGATTGTCACCCAAAACGGCCAAATCCTCTACAAACAAGAAACTGCGGTCAGCAACGATCAGCTCATTCAGCTGATTCAACGCACCTACCAATTATCCGAAGAACAAGCGGAAACGATGAAAAATACGCAGGATAAGCCTGCCGATTATCAATCGCAAATTGCCGACCGCTTCAATATTCAAGTAGCACAAGAAGTACAACGGGTATTACAGTTTTACTACACCACTCAACCGAGTGACCAGTTTTCAAGCGTACGCCACATCTTTCTGACTGGCAGCGCCTCACAACAAATCGGGCTTGCAGAAACGGTTTTCTCACAAACCAATACTGCCTCCCAATGTGTCAGCCCGGTCACTTACACCGACAACAGTAATTCGGTTGATTTATCACAATTACAGCAAGATGCGGCATCATTAACCATCGCTTTTGGATTAGCATTAAGGGGCTTATAACATGATCGAATTAATTAAGATCAATCTGTTACCGTACCGGGAACAAATTGAGCAGCGCAAGAAACAACGCTTTAACGTACTTATGTTGGCAGCAGTGGCCACTGGCGTAGGCTTAGCTGCATTAACCTACATGGGTATTCAAACAGCAATTGGCAAACAGGAAGAGCGTAACGCCTTTTTGAAGACCGCGATCGAAGAACAAGATAAAAAACTGGCTCAGATTACTGAATTACAGGAAGAGAAGCGCAGTTTCTTGCAACGCAAACAAAAAATTGAAGAATTACAGCACAAGCGCTTCCAAGCCGCCTACATTGTTGACACCTTAAATGTTCTGATTCCGGAAGGTACTTACCTCACTTCTATTAGTGCAGAAAACGACAGTACCTATATCCTGAAAGGTAAGGCAACCAGCGACAACAAAATTGCCATGTTTATGCGTTCTATTCCTAGTACCGGATTGTTTATGCAGCCGGAGCTAATGAACATCACCAAAACAGAAAACGCTCAAGAGTTTTCATTAAAAGTGTTGTTGAACCAAAACAGTACGCCTAAAACAAATGAGGGAACAAAATAATGGCTACCAAAACATTGAAAAACGTCGACTTACAAACATTACACCAGTTGAACTACCCTTCTAAATTGGCGTTAGCTGCCTTTATAGTTGTAGGCGTAATGGGATTGAGCTATTTTGCCCTGTTTCGTTCACAACTAGACGAATTAGATGCTCAGAAAGAGGCCGAGGTTAAACTCAAAGAAAGCTATGCCGAGAAAAGCATCCAAGCCGCCAGCCTTGATAATTTACAAGCTGAGTTGGCAGCCATCCGTACTTCATTTGATGTCTTACTGAAACAACTGCCTACTGATGCAGAAATTCCGAACTTGATTCAGGAGCTTCATCAGGCAGCGGCCAACAACAGTATGCGTACCAATAGTGTTACCCCGCAAGCACCTTCTAATGACGAGTCGATCCAAGTATTGCCTTATGCCATTTCGATTACTGGCAAATACGATCAAATCAGTCAATTTACCCGAGATGTAGGTGCGCTTTCTCGTATTATTACCTTGGGGTCTATCGGTTTAACGAAAGATGATAAAACGGACAATTTAACCCTAACTGCTACTGCCAGCACTTATAAAACACGCCCAGCGGATGAAGTAGCGGCAGAACAGGCGGCACAACAGGCGGCAGGGGCACAAGATGCCAAACCAAAAACAGATGCCTCAGGCACTTCACCACAATAACGGATCATCGGAAAGCAGAATAATGAATAATCGTTCAATCTTACTCCTCTCCAGCTTGTCACTCTTAGCTGCATGTAGTGCGCAGCATGAAGATCTGCGGGAATGGATGCAAAAAACCGAACAAGATGCTAAACAGCATATCCAACCTTTTGAGCAACCAACAGTTAACCCTATGGTGACTTATATCCCACCCAAGACTTCCGGCATGAATTTTTTTAATGCCAACCGCCTCAATGTGGGTTTATCCGGAGCTAACGCACCCAATACCAACCGCCCGAAAGAAGTCTTAGAAAACTTCAGCTTGG
>CALFOA010000427.1 GCA_937919795.1 uncultured Neisseria sp. | reverse complement strand
TTACCCGCAGGGGAAACTGGAAATTGAAAAATCTAAGCATTGCTTGAGCTTCAGCCGCTGATGCAAGCGTACCGCTTGCTTGCGGGCGAGCCGCCCGCGCTCCCAGTAGTGTATTTATAAAGTATGATTGTTGCTTTCTATTTTGTGTTGTTATAGATGCCTGTCTGAAAACTGATCACCGCTTGTTTTAGCTTCGCAGAAACTCACTTTTTTCGTTTTCAGACAGGCATGCTGAGTGTGAATCAGTGTCGTAGCTTGGGTTAGCGCCAGCGTAACCCAACATTGCCGGGTATCAGGAAACGTATCCGAAAAATCCCCCTTTTGTTGGGTTACTGCCTTGGCGGCCTAACCCAACCTACGGTGCTAATCTATATTTATTAGATGCCTGTCTGAAAACCATTTACAGTTTGTTTCAGACAGGCATTGTTAGTTTGAACCAACTTATTTTATCAAATCAACCGTCACGCCCGTCCATCAGCATCAGCAGCATCACCGACAGCAGCGCCAATTGTTCCTGCTCCGGTGTGGCTTCGCCGACTTTTTCCAGGCTGAATTTACGCTCGAAGAAAGAGGGCAGTTTGCGCAAGCGGAATACGGTTTGGCCTTGGGCGTCGTCTATCGCGTAGCGGGGATTGAGCAGGTAGCCGCTTAATAGGCTGATCACCGGTATCGATTCCAGCAAGCCGTTGAACAGGGCGATCATCGGGTTTTCTTCGTGCAGGGTAAACACGGTCTGCCCGGCGGCATCGCTGGTGTGGTATTGGGTTTTCCACAGCGATTTCATGCCCGAGCGTTTGGTGGCGCCGAGGATGTTGTTTGCCGTATCGCGAAAAGTGTAGGATGCGTTGAAATCAATGATGCGGTCGGCATTAATGGTGTAGAGCAGGTTTTGGCGGTTGCTGTTTTGATAGACCTGTATCGCTTCTTTGATTTTGAAGATTTTCTGGCGGGTGTAGGCCACTTCGCGATTATCGGCGTCGAATACCGAAAAATCGTTGGAAGGGGTGAGGATTTTAAACGAGAAGTGCAGCGGAAATTTTAGGTTTTGCATGGTGGTTGGTTCGGTAGCAAAGGTTAACGGAATGCCTGTCTGAAAACTTAATGAGCGTTGTGCGCATCGGCAGCGTCGTAGGCTTCGACGATTTTCTGCACTAAAGGATGGCGCACCACGTCTTCGCTGGTGAAGGTGTGGAAGTAAATGCCTTCAATATCACGCAGTTTTTCTTTGGCATCTTTCAGGCCGGATTTGATGTTTTTGGGTAAATCAATCTGGCTCAAATCGCCGGTAATCACTGCTTTGGCGCCGAAGCCGATGCGGGTGAGGAACATCTTCATTTGCTCGGGTGTGGTGTTTTGCGCTTCATCGAGAATCACATAAGCGCCGTTGAGCGTGCGGCCGCGCATATAGGCGAGCGGGGCGATTTCAATCAGGCCTTTCTCTAAGAGTTTGGTGACGCGGTCGAAGCCCAGCAGTTCATATAAGGCATCGTAGAGCGGGCGCAGGTAGGGGTCGACTTTTTGCGCCAAATCGCCGGGCAGAAAGCCGAGTTTTTCACCGGCTTCCACCGCCGGACGCACCAACACGATGCGCTCGATTTGGTGTTTTTCCATCGCATCCACCGCAGCGGCCACCGCCAGATAGGTTTTGCCGGTACCGGCCGGGCCTAGGCCGAACACGATGTCGTGATTAACCAGTGCGCGGATATAGCCGTTTTGGCGAGGTGTGCGGCCGCCGACGCTGCCGCGCTTGGTTTGCAGATAGTATTGTTTGTCTTGCCGCTGTTCGATGTGGTCGGCATCGGCGGTTTTGGCTTCTACTGCGGCTAACTGGATGTCGTTGTCTGCCAAATCGCGTGTTTCGGCGGTTTCGGCCAGCGCCAACAGCGCACGGCGGCCGGCATGGGCGAGTTCGCCGATAAAGGTGAATTCGGCAAACCGGCGGCTGATTTGAATGTCCAGTGCTTTGGCCAGTGTGAGCAGGTTGGCATCGAGCGCACCGGTAAGCCGCTGCAATACGGTGTTGTCGATGTCTTCAAATTTGAGGTGTACGGTGTGGGTCATGGCGTTTCCGTCTGCATTGCTAATCAATAATGCAGGCTATATGGTTGGATTGTCGGAAAATTCAAGAAGTTATTCACAGCGGGGATGGAATATTCATTTTTCCGGCGCTATTCTGAATGTTTAGGGAATTTTTATGGAAACCTCTGGTCTAAAATTTCTTGTTCTGAAGATTTTGCTGTTACTGCGTTATTGCGGCGCGAACAGGAAAAAGCGCATCAATTGCCAAGCTGCCCACGCGGCAACAAACATACCGGCAATCAGGCGCACGTTGCGGTTTTGCAGAAAACCTTTGAGTTGACCGGCAAACAGACCGACCGCCAGCAGATTGGGCAGCGTGCCGAGCGCAAACGCCAGCATATACAAGCCGCCTTGAGCGCTGTTGCCGCTGCCTAAAGCGTATAAAGAAGCGCTGTAGACCAAGCCGCAAGGCAGCCAGCCCCACAACATGCCCACGGCGAAACTGGCCGGGATGCTGCGAATCGGCAGCAGGCGGTTGAGCAGCGGATTGAGCCGACGCCACACCGGTTTGCCGAGATTTTCAATATGGCGTGCCAAGCCGGAAATGCCGGCCAAATACAGGCCGACAAACAGCAACAGCAAATGGGCGGCAACAAACAAACCGTTTTGCAATATGCGGGTTTGGTCGAGCGAAATACCGATTTGGCCGATGGCACCCACCAGTAAGCCGATAAGGGTATAGCTGGTAATGCGGCCAAAATTGAGCAGCAGAATCAGCCAGAAACGGTTAAGCTGCGGCGGTAGTTGTAGGGCGAAGGCGGAGGAAAGTCCGCCGCACATGCCAACGCAATGGCCGCCGCCGAAAAAGCCGATGAGAAATAAGGTGAGCAGGGTGGTGTCGTATAGCATGGCTGTACATGGAGTAAAAGTGAGAAGCCGCCAAATGGGCAATCATGATTTATTCTATCCGCTTTTATCGCCGGGAGTAAGGCGGTCTGCATAAACTTTTTGATGCTGCATCCTCTTGGTTTGTGTCATCTTGAAACAAAAAAACGGAAAAACTATAACAAATGTGTGAATACAGGTGTTTGCTTGGCGATTTTGGCTGTGCAAAGCCCGCTTATACAGTAAAATAGCGCCCGTTTATTCCTTAAAATGATTAGAAGCATCAGATTATCCACCATATGAAGCCACACATCTATCCTTTAACTCACCGACAATCCTTTGCCTTTTATATGGCAACTATCTCGGTGGTCGGCTTTGTTTTGATGATATTGGCGTTGTTGGTGAATTTTGCCGCCGGTGGCGGCAGTAATTTCAAATACGGTTTGATGGTGTTTCTGTTTATTTGCCTGTATATGGCGGTGGTGACTTTATTTGCCGCCCGCGCGCATTGCCGCGAGGCCGACGGCAAACGCTATTTGGTGATGATAGACGATTTGGGTGTGCGCTGGATGTATTACGATGCGCAAACCGCCGCTGCCCACTTTAAGCCCCGAGAAGAATTTTATGTGCAACAGGATTTTTCATGGGATCAGGTGCGCGATGTACAAGTATTCCGCCATAATTGGCCGCGCCGCTTCGGCCGGGTGGTGTTGAGCGTAGCGCCGCAAGAGACCGAAGCACCGGATGAAACGGCCGAGTTGAATCTGATGTATTTTGAGAATAATGAAACGGCGGAAAGTTTTGCTGAAGAAGTTTTGTATCGTTTCGTTAAAAGTCGCTGAATATTCCCCGCTGTTGCAAGGTTTGCGCCAAGTAGGTGATACCGATTATTTCTATACTGAAATGCCTGTCTGAAACCGTTCAGACAGGCATTTTTTATCTGTTTTGTAGTGTAGTGTAGTGTAATGTTTCGAAGGTTGAAAAAAATCATATCCTTCTATTTTTTTCGGTTTTTTAAGGTTTGATATTCTAATATGGAGTAAATATTGGCATCATTGTTTATTTTGTTGGAAAAATTTAGTGTCTTGTAACGCAAAAAAATCGCAAAAAGCAGATGGTGGCGTTGAAAAGCGGATGCTTTTTTTAACAAGTTGAAATAATATGCTTCTCAGGTTTAGTCAATCACTTGGAAAATACGAGGAATACCATGGTACGTCATGCTGCTCTCCCTTTAAGCATTTTGGCCACATTGGTGCTGGCCGCTTGCTCGCCCGCCGAGAAAAAAACCGAAGCGCCTGCCGCTTCCGGTGCGACTCCAGCCGCCGCGGGCAACAAGAAAGTGGCGATTACCGCCATTGTTGAACATCCAGCATTGGATGCTGTACGCAAAGGTGTGCTGGATGAGTTGAAAGCACAAGGTTTTGAAGAAGGTAAAAACCTTACCGTTGATTTCCAAAGCGCGCAAGGCAGCACCGCCAATGCGGCGCAGATTGCCAAGAAATTTGCCGGCGACAATCCTGATGTGATTGTGGCGATTGCGACTCCGAGCGCACAATCAGTGGTAGCCGCCACTAAAACCATTCCGGTGGTTTATTCGGCGGTAACCGATCCGGTAGCGGCTAAACTGGTCTCTAGCTGGGAGCCTTCCGGTACCAACGTAACCGGGGTTTCCGATGAGTTGCCGCTGGAGCCGCAAATCGATTTGATGAAGAAAATTGTGCCGACCGTAAAAAATATCGGTTATGTTTACAGCCCGGGTGAAGTGAACTCTACCACCGTGTTGGAACAGTTGAAAACCAAGCTGGGCGGCCAAGGCTTGAATGTGGTAGCGGCTCCGGCGCAGCGTTCTTCTGATGTATTGACCGCAGCGCGTAGCCTACAAGGCAAAGTGGACTTGATTTATACCTCTTTGGACAACAACGTGGTTTCTTCTTACGAATCGCTCTATAAAGCGGCGGTAGAGATGAAAACCCCGCTGATTGCAGCGGATACCGATTCGGTAAAACGCGGTGCGGTGGCTGCCTTGGGCGTGAATTATTATGACCTCGGCAAGAAAACCGGCGGTGTGGTGGTGGACGTTCTGAAAGGCAAAAAAGCCGGTGAAATTCCTTCTTCACGCATCGATGCCGCCAATCTGGATTTGTTTGTCAGCAAGAAAAATGCGGCGGCAACGGGCATTACCGTGTCTGAGGATGTGTTGAAATCTGCCAAAGAAGTACAAGAGTAAAGTAATTTGGTCGGTTGATTGAATCGATCGGATTATTTGCTTGGTTGTATTATCGCTTAGATTCAAAGAGATATCGCATCATTTTGAATCTAAGCGTCTATGTTTTCAGACAGGCATTCTTTCATATGCCACCTTTATCGGTAAATGCCTGTCTGAAAAACAAGCGGATGGATAAACTTTATCCGTTTGCATGGTCAATAGACCCTGCTGCCATCAGCAATAGAAAGATTTATTATGAGTTTAATCGCTTTTTTTGGCGGTATCGAAACCGGCCTGATTTATGCGCTGGTCGCTTTAGGCGTGTTGATTTCGTTCCGCATTTTGGATTTCCCTGATTTAACGGCAGACGGCAGCTTCCCACTGGGTGCGGTAGTGTTTGCCGTGTGCGTGATGGCGGGGGTAAATCCGTGGCTGGCCTGTGTATTTGCCGCGCTGGCCGGTGCATTGGCCGGTATGGTCACCGCATGGTTGCATGTGTCATTAAAAATTCTGCCGCTGTTGGCCAGTATTCTGGTGATGGTGGCGCTCTATTCGGTGAACCTGCGGATTACCGGTGGTACGCCCAATCTGCCTTTGATTGGCGCGCCCAGCGTGTTTTCACCGTTTGTGGCGGCCGATTACAGCAATCAGTTTTGGGTACAGCCCCTGATTATTGCCGGTTTTGTGGTGTTGGCTAAAGTGATACTCGATTGGTTTTTTAACACCAAATCCGGCTTGGCGATGCGCGCCACCGGCGTGAATGCGCGTATGGCCAAAGCACAGGGTGTGGCCACTTCGAAAATGATTTTGCTCGGCATGGCGATTTCCAATGCGCTGATTGCTTTGGGTGGCGCCCTGTTTGCACAAACCACCGGCAGCGCCGATTTGGCCAGTGGTATCGGTACCATCGTAATCGGTTTGGCGGCGGTAATCATCGGCGAGAATCTGCTGGGCAGCAAACGCATTTTGTGGATTACTCTGTCGGCTATTCTCGGCGCGCTGGTGTACCGTTTGCTGATTGCGTTTGCACTGGGCAACGATTTCTTGCAAGGTTTGGGCGTGCGTCCGACCGATTTGAACCTGATTACCGCTGTTTTGGTGGTGATTGCTTTGCGCTTGCCGGTAATTAAACGCAGTTTGAGAAGGAAACAGTCATCATGATGCACGCTGATAATTTAAAGGTTACCTTCAACGCCGGTACGCCGATTGAAAACCCGGCGATGCGTGGCATGAGTCTGCACATTAAAGACGGTGAATTTGTGACCGTTATCGGCAGTAATGGTGCGGGTAAATCCACTTTTCTGAACGCCATCAGCGGCGATCTGATGGTGGATAGTGGTACCATTAAAATCAACGGCGAAGACGTGACCCGCCTGCCGGCGCACAAACGGGCGCACTTGGTGGCGCGTGTGTTCCAAGACCCGCTGGCGGGGACTTGCGAGGCCTTGAGTATTGAAGAGAATATGGCGCTGGCCTATTCGCGCGGCAGCAAGCGGGGTTTGGGTTTTGCCTTGAATAAGGAGAACCGCGAGCTGTTTCGTGAAAAACTGTCGATTTTGAAGTTGGGCTTGGAAAACCGCTTAACCGACCGCATCGGCTTGCTGTCCGGCGGTCAGCGTCAAGCGGTGAGCCTGCTGATGGCAAGCTTGCAGCCGTCGAAAATCCTGTTGCTCGACGAACACACCGCTGCGCTGGATCCGAAAACCGCGGCCTTTGTGTTGGAATTGACCGATCAGATTGTGTCGGAAAACCAGCTCACCGCGATGATGGTGACTCACTCGATGCGCCAAGCTTTGGATCACGGCCAGCGCACCGTGATGCTACACCAGGGCAAAGTGGTGTTGGATGTGTCGGGCGAACAGCGTGCAGGCATGGATGTGCCGGACTTGTTGAATTTGTTTGAGCAAACCCGTGGCGAGAAAGTATCGGACGACGCTTTGTTATTGGGTTAAAATCACGACTGCCAAAACAGCCCTGCGGGGCTGTTTATTTATGATAGTAAGGTTGATGTGCTTTTCAGACAGGCATCTATATAATAATGCCTGTCTGAAAAAGTTTGATGTTAAATACGCTGTTATAAATAAGGGGCTTAGGAAGCAAAATCATCAAATTTAATGATAAGCTTCTGATATGTCGAATAAAAACAGATACCAAAAGTTCAGTAAAATTTCCGAGCAAAAATTCCGTGAAATAC
>CALFOA010000426.1 GCA_937919795.1 uncultured Neisseria sp. | reverse complement strand
CATAATTCAAACCGATCAGCTGCTTTTCCGGATCAATCTCGGTAATGGCTAATTTAACGGTGGTTTTCGGCGGTAAATCGATGGGGATACCGGTGGCGCGAGCGACCAGCGGCAGACCGTTGAGGCGTACTAATTCTTCGCGCAGGATAACGGCGTTGATTTCGCGTATGTCTTCTTGTTGCAAGTAAACCAGCGACCAATAGCCTTCCAGCTCGCGTTGGAATTCGTTATAAGCGCTGTAAGTGGTGTCGAAGTCACGCAGAGCGGCAAACAGCATGGTGTCGCCGTTTTTGAAGCGCGGCTCACCGATGCCGATCAGGCTGGCGAGTTGTTTTTGGTTGATGTAATCGGCATTGCGGCGCAGCGGCGAGGTAAACCAGCCGTAGTGAGCGACGCCCATGCCGATATGCGGCTCGGACTGGGTGCTCATGCGTACTTTGCCGGCGGGTTGTACGCGGAACAGGCCGGGTAAGTCGGCGTTGTGCAGCATTTCGGCCCAGGTACTGTTGGCCAAAATCATCATTTCGCTGACTAGGGTATCAATGGGCGAACCGCGTTCGCGGGTGCTGATGCGTACTTTGCCGTCGTCGGCAAACTCAATACCATAATCATAAATAGGCGTAGCATCTTCGATGTATTTGCCGCGCTGTTTTTGCAGGGCGATAGCCAAGCGGTAGAACCAGACCAGCTCGCGATGGTGGGCGAACATGGCTTCGCCCTCGGCATCCAGCCCGTTTTCGGCGTTGAAATGTGGTTCAATTGCGCCGATACGCAGGTTTTCGCTGATGTTCACGCGCTCAACGCGGGTTTGTGGATTGCTAACTTCCAATTGCTCGTTGACGTCAAAATAAATGCTGACCGCCAAGCGCTCGCCGCCGGCATCGAGGCTGAACGCGCCGATCCAGTTTTCCGGCAGCATGGTGATTTTGCCGCCGGGGTAATAGGCGGTGCTTTGGCGCTGGAAAATCTGTTTTTCGATGTCGCTGCCGGGCGCGATGGCCAACGCGGGAGCGGCGATGTGGATGCCGATGCGTTTGTTGCCATCAGGCAGGTCTTGCATCGATAAGGCGTCGTCCACTTCGGTGGTGCTTTCGTCGTCGATGGAAAAGGCGGAAACACCTTCGGCCAGCGGCCATTCGGCAAACTCCGGCAGCGGCAAATCGGGGAAGCCGATGCCGTTGGGAAAGTGTTTCAACTCAAAGCCATCAATCATAAAATCGGCCATCGAAGCCACGCCGCCGATTCGGCATGCCAGCTCATATGCGGAAATTTTCTGGGCGTCGGCCGCTTTGGTGAAAGCTTTGTAAGTGAGTGCCTGCTTATCCGGCGCATGCAAAATGTGCTTTAAATCGGCAGCGACTTCCGGCGGCAAGCTGCCTTGTTGCAATTCGGCCGCCCAGCTTTCGATTTGGGCTTCCTGCTGCTTTTTGCGCTCGATAGCGGCCAGCGCTTGTTTTAAGGTCTCTTCCGGCGCGGCTTTGAAGATACCTTTGGCTTTTTTGTAGAAATACATCGGCGCGGCATAGAGCGCAATCAGGGTGGCGGCCAGCTCGGTAGCAGTGGGCTTGTGGCCGTAGTAGTCTTCTGCGATGGCTTCGGCGCTGAATTCGGCCTCGCCGCAGGTTTCCCACAGTAGATCGGTGTCGATTTCGGCGGCTTCGGCTTGGGCTGCGTTCAGAAAGCTGTCCATAGGTTCGTTGAATTCAACGAAGACGTTATTGGCCTTCACTTTGGTGCGCTTGCCATGTTGGGTATCGACCTGATAGGTGCTGTCGTTTTTCTGGACGATGGTGGCGACTTTGAATTGGCCGCTTTCTTCGTAAAATATATTCATTTGGTTTGCTGTTACTTTTATTAAATTCGCCCTAAGGGGATAAAATGCCTGTCTGAAAAATCTCCAAGCATTTTCAGACAGGCATTCGTGTTTGGAGCGGATAGCGGGATTCGAACCCGTACAAAGGGCTTGGGAAGCCGTTATGCTACCGTTACATCATATCCGCTGATGGAAATATCTCTAACGAAATCAGGCTTTTTTTACAAATTCGGATTTCAAATTCATCGCACTGCCTTCGATTTTACAGCCGATATTGTGGTCGCTATCTGGTTGCAGGCGGATGCCTTTAACTTTGGTGCCTTGTTTGATCACTTGCGAGCTGCCTTTGATTTTCAAATCTTTCACCAGTATCACGGTGTCGCCGTCTGCCAGCGCCACGCCGTTGGCATCCAAAATCTGATCGCTGCCACTGTTTTCGCCTTCATTCCAAGTATGGCCGCACTCGGGGCAGGCGAGGCTGCTGCCGTCGTGATAGCCGTAGGTAGAACCGCATTCGGGGCAAATGTATTCGCTCATGGATTTCTTTCTGTTATGCAGGCTGTCGATAACTATGCCTGTCTGAAAATATATTTCTACTCAATTACTTATGCTTTTTTAATGGCTTTATCGGCAATGTCGGTGCGGTATTGCATGCCATCAAAATGGATTTTTTCCAACGCCTGATAGGCTTGGGCTTTTGCCGCCGCAGTATCATCACCCAAACCGACTACGCAGAGTACGCGGCCGCCGTTGGTAAGGATTTCGCCGTTATTGCCTTCGGCTGTGCCGGCATGGAATACTTTGCCGATTTGATCCGCTTCCGCCAAGCCGCTGATGGCATTGCCTTTTTTCGGGCTGTCGGGATAATTCTCCGCCGCCAACACCACGCCAACCGCGGTTTGTGGCTTCCATTGCGCGGTAACGCTATCGAGCTGGCGGTTTAACGCGGCTTGTATCAATTCAACGAAATCACTGTCGAGGCGGCTCATAATCGGCTGGGTTTCGGGGTCGCCGAAGCGGCAGTTAAACTCAATGGTATAAGGCGCGCCGCTGGCATCAATCATCAAGCCGGCATATAAAAAGCCGGTAAATTCGTTGCCGTCAGCCTTCATGCCGCGCACAGTGGGCAGAATAATCTCATTCATCGCCCGCTCGTACACGGCGGGGGTCACCACCGGAGCGGGGCTGTAGGCGCCCATACCGCCGGTGTTCGGCCCCTGATCCTTATCCAGCAGGCGTTTGTGATCTTGGCTGGTAGCCATCGGCAGCACGTTGTCGCCGTCCACCATCACAATAAAGCTGGCTTCTTCGCCCTGTAAAAAATCTTCAATCACCACCCGCGCACCGGCATTGCCCATTTTGTTGCCCAGCAGCATATCGTCGATAGCAGCGTGCGCTTCATCCAAAGTCATCGCCACAATCACACCTTTGCCCGCCGCCAAACCGTCGGCCTTAATCACAATCGGCGCACCTTTTCGGTTTACATAATCGTGCGCTTTTTCAGCATTTTCAAAGGTTTGGTATTGCGCGGTAGGGATACCGTGCTTCTGCATAAATGCTTTGGCGAAATCTTTCGAGCTTTCCAACTGCGCCGCTGCTTGGGTAGGGCCAAACACCGGCAAACCGGCGGCGCGAAAATCATCGACAATTCCGGCAGCCAGCGGCGCTTCGGGGCCGATAACGGTAAAGGCAATGCCCTCGGTGCAGCAGAAATCGATTAAATCCTGATGGTCGGTTTTCGCCAGATTTTGCAGCTTGGGCTCCGGCACCGTACCGGCATTGCCGGGGGCAACAAAAACGGTTTCCACCTGCGGCGATTGCGCCAACTTCCAAGCCAAAGCGTGCTCACGGCCACCACTACCGACC
>CALFOA010000425.1 GCA_937919795.1 uncultured Neisseria sp. | reverse complement strand
AATCGCACTCATTTTTGAAAATTTAGTCAAAGTGAATTCTGAGCCAGCCGGTGCTGCCAATTGGGAAACCAGAATAGAAATATCTGAAGAAGGTTTTACGACTTCGCCAACACGGCCACTGATTTCTTTTGAATCAGGTAAAACTAATTTATAGCTTTTTTCATCTACTACGGTTAGTAAAATAGGTGAATTTTCCCAATTTTCCGGTACGGAAAGCGTTTGAACAGTAATCGCTTGGGCATCTGCAGCGGAATTGCCGGAAAATAATTTACCGAAAAAAGATTTTTCAGGTTCTATACCGATATCTAAATGCAGATTGTCTACGGTTTGTCCAAGCACAGCGCGAGAACGTGCTAAATCAACTTCAGCATTGGCTGAAGGGGGTTGCGTATTGTTAACGGGGCTGTTGACATCCGTCAGGATTTGGTTTTGTCCACTGCGAACTTCAACCAAGGCGTTGGCTTTATAAGTGGGAGTAGCCACTAAGCCATAAGCACCACCTAAAATAGCCCCTACTAAAATAGCTATACCGATTGGAGTTTTGCGGTGACGCAAAATTCCGGCTAGTTGTTGCAAGTCGAATTCTTGTTCGACAGGATGAGATTTGTTAGCCATATTAATTATTCTCTAAAATAAAATGTCACTTAAATTAATGAGATAGTTTTTTCGCCCAAATGTTACAGGCTTCCGCAATTTGTTGGTAAACTTTATCAAAAAATGCTTGATCTCTTCGATAGGGGTCGGGGATGTTCCTCTGTCCGGTCCATTGCCCCAATAGCATCGTTTTGCTGCGTGCCAGTGGCTGAATGGCCGCTACCGCTTCAATATGTTTCTCTTCCATTACCAGAATGAGATCAGCAAAAATACACATTTGCGGGGTCAGCTGTTTGGCAGTATGTTCATTGAGGCCGTTTAAGTCTAAATGGTGCCGTCCTGCCGCATCTATAATCTTGGGATCAGCCCCTTGTCCTACCCAAGCAGTAACGCCGGCGGAAGCGACAAAACAGGCAGGAAGCTGCGGTTTCAATAGTTGTTCCGCTAGCGGGGAGCGACAAATGTTTCCCGCACAAACGGTTAGTATTTTGTTATATCGCATAGGCTCAAACTGCCTGGTTCCCTAGGTTAGAAAGAGTTGTTGACGGTTGCTGCGGTGTTGATGGCACCAATCGCTTGGCTCACAACACGGTTCCAGCGTGCAATCGGAGCAGCAGTCACGTAAACAACGTCATCCGTTCTTAGTTTGAATTGAGTGCCCAGAGCATAAGCGCTGGCATCTTTCAAATTGAGCTGATAAACATGAATCGGTTTTTCGTAATCGTTCGGTACATTGCGAATCACGAATACGCCGGTAGCGTTAGCAAATGTCTGGTTCATGCCTTCGGCGCTGCCGAGTGCATCGGTTAGGCTCAGGCCTTTAGGCGGCATAGACAAACTGCTTTGACGAGTAACCTCACCCATCACGTGTACTTTGTTGTTTTCGTTGGATGGTACATAAACAATATCACCATCGCTCAACAAAGTATTCTGAGACATATCGCCGTTGGCTCGCAAGTCTTCCAGTGAAATGGTTTTTTCTACACCTTTGTGCGTCCACTTAACGTTTTGTGGATCTGCAGTGTCAGTAGTTCCCCCGGCAAGGTCAATTGCATCAATCAAGGTCATCGGTACATTGGTAATCGGTAGCTGACCCGCTTGACGAACGGAGCCGGAAACACTCACTCGCTGCGAACGGAATTGTGAAACGGTAACGTCTACTTGCGGGTTTTTAATATATCTTTTCAAGCGGCTATCCAATTCGGATCTTACTTGGTCGATGGTTTTTCCCTCGACTTTCATTTCGCCGACTAATGGATAGAAAATTGTACCGCGATCACTTACCCAACTGCCGTTGCTGACCTGTTGCGCTTGTGAACGGCCAGGAGTCGCGCCTTGGGCGGTCATGTCAGGTTGGTACCATACCACAATACTCAGTACGTCACCTTTGCCCAAGCGGTAATTGTAGTTACGTTTCTGTTGATCCAAGGCGTGATTGGCTTGGCCAACTTTAGGCGGTTCGGCCATGCTTTGAACCAAAGAGAAGGTAATGGGATGGACGCTGACACGCTTATCCAGTTGAGACTGAATATCGCCAGACTCTTCTTGGTTGTAAACAATCGTTTTATTGCCTGTGGGCAGGCCGGAACCGGGAACTACGGTACAACCGGAAACAGCCAGAATAGTAGACAGGCTGATGACAGTCAGTTTTCTCATAAGTGTTTATTCCTTTATTTAGGATGTTTGCGGTTATCAAACCGTTCGTTTCCTATATTTGAATTAAATCTGTATGGGTTTGAAAACCCGTTGCTGACAATAGGTAGGTTTAGGCTTGCTGCTTGGCCATCCAGACCAAATCGCAGATTTCGTCTTTAGGCGCAAAGCCAGTAGGTGCATCCAACATCAATTGGCGTACGGTCAACTGATCCCCCTCGCGGCAAGCTTCATCCATTTTCGTTAAAATATCAGAAAGCTCAGGCCATGACAGCATTACTTCATTAGCGGTCATAATGCGGGGGTGAGTGGTTTTTTCGACTGCATCACCAATCAATAATTCCTCATACAGCTTCTCGCCAGGACGCAGGCCAGTAATTTTAATTTCAATCTGACCATTCGGGTTGTTAGCGTCTTTCACTTCTAAACCGCTCAAACGAATCATTTGGCGTGCTAAATAGATAATCTTGACCGATTCACCCATATCTAATACGAATACATCGCCACCTTTGCCCATTGCGCCAGCTTGAATCACCAGCTGGGCGGCTTCGGGGATGGTCATGAAGTAACGGGTAATGTCTTGGTGGGTTAAAGTAACCGGACCACCTTGGGCAATCTGTTTCTCAAACACCGGTACCACAGAACCTGAAGAGCCCAATACATTGCCGAAACGTACCATGCAGAAGCGAGTTTTGTGGTTGCTTTCCGCTGCCAATGCTTGCAATACCAATTCGGACATTCGTTTGGTCGCTCCCATGGTGTTGGTGGGGCGCACGGCTTTATCGGTGGAAATCAAGACGAAAGTGGAAACTTCTGCATCTACCGCCGCCATTGCGCAGGCTAAAGTACCGTAAATATTGTTGCGTACGCCTTCAATGGTATTGTATTCCACCATCGGTACGTGCTTATAAGCGGCAGCGTGATAAATAGTATCTACCTTGAAGTTTTTCATTACGTTGAAAAGGCGGTTACGGTGTTGTACGGAGCCTAACAAGGGCAATACCGGAATATCGGTACCGTTGGCTTCTTGGTATTCCCGTAGTTCTTTGTCTATGCTGTACAAAGAAAATTCCGACAATTCAAATAAAATCAGTTTGGTCGGTGCATTTTTGATGATTTGACGGCACAGTTCCGAACCAATGGATCCGCCCGCACCGGTGACCATAACCACTTTGTCTTTGATATCGGCATGCATCAATTCTTGTTTGGGGGCGACCGGGTCACGGCCCAATAAGTCAAAAACTGAGATTTTACGCAGTGACGTGGTACTGATTTTTCCGTCCACCAACTCTTTTACCCCCGGCATGGTTAAGACCTCGCAAGGGTAGTTTTCCAAAGACTGAATGATGCGTCTACGTTCTTCGGTGGTGGCGCTGGGAATGGCCAACAGAATTTTTTCGACCTGATAACGCGCAATCAGTTCATTTAATTGGTTAGGACTGTATACGACCAAGTCGTTGATGATGGTTTTTTGGGCAGCAGCATCGTCATCGACGAAGGCAACCGCGCGGTATTCATTAACTTGGCGAATGGCTTCCATCAGCTGGCGGCCGGATTGGCCTGCACCGTAGATAACAACCGGGCTCATATCATCTTTGCTGTGGACATTGTGGTTCAGAATGGTACGCAATACAAAGCGTGAGCCGCCAATCAATACCAGCATCAGCAAAAAGTAGATCAGCATCACTAGGAAATTGCTTCCTTGACCGGCAACGGATAGGGAGATGCCCATGATCAGGGTAGAAACCAAAGTGCCGATGGCAGCGGTAGAGATGACTTTGGCGCCGATGAAACGGGTAACGGCACGGTAAAGTCCCAATCGTACAAACAAAGCAATGGTTAACGCGGTGGTGATAAAGAAAATCAGCCAGTTTCCGAGGTTTAGCCATTCTTGTGAGTAATTGGGCTTCAGGCTCAGGCTGAACCAGAAGGCAAAAAAGATAATGACAGTATCGTGCACGACAAAAAAGAATTTTTTGACGTTGCGCGGAAGGGCGAGTAAAGAGTCCAGAGTCATGATAAGGGTCTATCGTATTGTTGTTGTTTTATAATCATTTCATTGTGTCGTTCATCTGTTTCAGACAGGCATACGTGAAAGGGGTAGCCAATAGAATGCCTGTCTGAAAAAGCGATTGATGCCGTCCGTGATCTGTCTGACGGAAATACGGACGGAAATCGTTATTAGGCTGTCGCTTGCGACAATACCTCTTTCAGATGGGTACAGCAGAAATCCATTTGTTCTTCTGTGATGGTGGGGTGCACCAAGAACATCAAGCTGGTTTCGCCCAACTCAACCGCGTTTTTGAGACGCTCTTTCGGACGCCACGGTGTGCCTTCAAAGGCTTTTTCCAGATAAACTTCTGAGCAGCTACCTTGGAAACACGGTACTTTACGGGCATTCAATTCATCAACGATGCGGTCACGGCTCCAGCCTTCAGCCAAGTTTTCAGGTTTCACAAAAGCATAGTATTTGTATTGCGCGTGCTCAATGTAATCAGCAACTTCAATGGTGCGGATCGAATCGAACTGTTTCAATACTTCTTCCAAGCGGGCAGCATTGGCTTGGCGTTTAGCTGTCCAGTCGGCCATGCGGCGTAATTGGATGCGACCGATAACGGCTTGCATTTCCATCATGCGCCAGTTGGTGCCGAAGCTTTCGTGCAACCAACGGAAACCGGGTGGGTGTTGGCGGTTGTAAACCGCGTCGTAGCTCTTGCCGTGGTCTTTGTAAGACCACATTTTTGACCACAATTCTTTATCGTTGGTGGTTACCATACCGCCTTCGCCGCCAGTGGTCATGATTTTATCTTGGCAGAAAGACCAAGCGCCGACATGGCCGATAGAACCGGCAGATTTACCTTTATAGCGGGTACCGTGTGCTTGAGCGCAGTCTTCGATTACCCACAGTTTGTGTTTTTCCGCCAAGGCCATGATGTCGTCCATCTCGGCAGGCATACCGGCCAAGTGAACCACAATGATGGCTTTAGTGTTGGGAGTGAGCGCAGCGGCGATGGTTTCAGCCGAAATATTTTGGCTGTTCAAATCGATATCGGCAAATACCGGGTTGGCGCCGGCGGTAACGATAGAAGAGGCGGAAGCCAAGAAAGTGCGTGAAGTCACAATCACGTCATCGCCTGCGCCGATGCCCATGGCTTTGAGGGCAACATCCAGCGCTAAAGTGCCATTGCCTAAGGCGATAGCGTATTCGGTGCCAGCCCATTGTGCGAACTCTTTTTCAAATTCGCGGCATTCGGTGCCGGTCCAGTAGTTAACTTTGTTGGAGAGCAGAACATTTTGTACTGCATCAGCTTCTTCTTGAGTAAAACAAGGCCAAGGGGCGAGAGAGGTGTTTAACATATTTTATTATTCCTGGGTTAAAATTTTTGCGGGTATGCCGACAGCGGTTGTGCCATCGGGAATATCTTTAATCACGACAGAGCCAGCGCCTATGATGCAATCTTTGCCTATGCTGCTGCCTTGCCGGGTACAGCAGCCGATGCCCATCCAACTGTGCGTACCGACTCGGGTATTGCCTGCCAGATTGGCGCCGGGGCTGATGTGTACAAAATCATCAAGTATGCAGTCATGGTCAACTGATGCGCTAGTGTTGATGATGGCCGCTTTGCCGATCACTGCACCAGCATTAACAGCGGTTTGGGCAAACAGTACTGAACCTGCACCAATGGAGGCGAAGCGGCTGACAAAAGCGGTGGGATGAACGATAACGGGAAAGCTAAAGCCCAGTTGTTCTATTTCTGTGAACTGTTGGGCTCGGGCGCTGTTATCACCAATTCCCAGAGCAATATCGTATTCTTGCGGAGTAACAGTTTTCCCCAACAAATTGCTCGTACCGAGTAATGGAAAGCCCATAAACTCGGTTTTGTCTTTGTGGTTGTCGTCGATAAAGACAATCGACTCCCAGTGTTGCATCAGCAAGGCTGTTTCGAGCACCACTTTGGCGTGCCCGCCTGCGCCGATAATAGCTAACTTTTTGTTCATCTTCTCTGTTGCCTCTAAGTTCCGTATCTAGGTTTTCGTTTAGGTGAAAGCCTTTGGCGGTTAATATTTTTAGGTGTTAATTATTGTTTGTAGTTCACTGATGTTGTCCAACCAGATATTTGGATGATGGTTGGCATCAAAAATTTGTGGTAGTGGTCGCTCATATATAAAAAGCTATTTACCCGATACGGAGTATTTCTTAAACTTAATTCAGCAATGTATTTGGTGGTAGAAAATGACTTTTGGATCTAATTGTAACTGCCATCGTTTTGCGGGAGGGAGGACTGCTTTGCAGTCCAGTACCCATTCAACGCAATGATCGGCTGATAAAAATTAGAATATTATTTTTCATCATCCTTATCTTTGGTGCCTTCAAACATATTCATAGTGGCTTCGCCTTCTGCCGCAATGCCTTCACGGATGAAAACTTTTTTCACGGTCAAGAATAGGATTTTCAAGTCTAACCAGAGTGAACGATTATCGACGTACCATACATCCAATTTGAATTTCTCTTCCCAAGAAATGGCATTACGACCGTTAACCTGTGCCCAACCGGTTACGCCTGGGCGAACATCGTGACGGCGGTATTGTTCTTTGTTGTAATGCGGCAGGTATTCCATCAGCAAAGGGCGCGGGCCAACTAAACTCATGTCGCCTTTTAAGACATTCCAAAGTTCAGGTAGTTCGTCGAGACTGGTAGAACGCAGGGTTTTGCCGAACGGAGTCAGGCGTTCATTGTCCGGCAGAGGTTTGCCGTTTTGGTCGATGGCATCACGCATGGAACGGAATTTCACCATTTCAAATGGGCGACCATCTTTGCCGGGGCGAACCTGGCGGAATAACACTGGTGAGCCGAGATTTTTGCGAATCAGGTAGGCAGTAATGAGCAAAACCGGTGACAAAATAATCAGGCCGATCAGGGCAGCGGTAAAGTCGAATGCACGTTTAATCAAGTCAGACATAAGGATCCCAATAATGAATAAAACAAATGGGTCTGAAGGTTTCAGACAGGCATTGTTGCAGGATTTAAATTTTTAATTGGTTTAACATGAAGTCATTGATAATATTGACATCATATTTGTTGCGAGCGATTTCCAAAGAGGCTTGACCCATTTGTTGAATCAAAGCAGGCTCACTCAGGAAACGCTCCATGGCTTCTGCTAATTTCTCTGCAGATTGCACCGGAACCAACCAACCATTATATCCATTCTCGACAGTTTGGCGGCAACCGGGAGCATCAGTGGTAATAATTGCGCGCCCAGTGGCCATTGCTTCCAATACAGTACGCGGGGTACCTTCGCGGTAAGAGGGCAGTACAAACACGTGGCAGGCGTTAATTGCCGGGCGTACGTCGGACAATTTACCCCAGAATTTCACCGTACCTTCGTTTACCCATTGGTCGAGTTCCTGTTGGGTAACCGAGCTGGGGTTGGAATCTAAAAAACCGACTAGATTGAAGACGGCTTGCGGATATTGTTGTTTTACCCGGCGAGCGGCTTCAACATATTCGCGCACGCCTTTGTCTTTCAGCAGGCGGCCAATTAATAGGAAATGGACTTCATCACCTTCGGGTAGCGGTTGCGGGCTGAATTTCTCAGTATTAACGCCAGAACCGTTGACTACCACGGTGTTTTGACCCGGACGGATAATGCCCAAATCGGTAAACAGTTTTTGGTCGTCTTCATTTTGGAAGAAGGTCAAATCGGCCGCGCTGAGTGCACGGGCGTATAATTGGCGGGTAACGCGTCTAATCAAGTTTTGTTTGGTGCTGCCTTCGCTGTCTTGGAAGGCGTAGCCCAAGCCGGTAATCAATGCGGCGCGGTTTGGTACGCCGGTTGAGGCGGCGGCCAACATGCCATAAATCACTGGTTTAATGGTGTAGGCCATTACGTAATCGGGGCGGACTTGTTGCATCAACTGGCGCAAGGCAATCAGGGTTTTAAAATCTTCGATAGGATTGGTGCCGGTACGCTGCATGGGAACATCATGGGCAAATACGCCGTTATTGCGCAATTTCTCCAAAGTAGTGGGGCTGCTGCTGATTTCGGGCGCGGCCACGTGCACTTCCAAGCCTTTGGCTTGAAGGGCGCAAATCAAATCCCAGCGGAAGTTAATTAGGGAGTCGGCAAAACCGGCAATCAGTAAAAATTTTTTCATTACAGTACTCTGTGTAGGGTGTTGTTATTGTTTTTTTCAGACAGGCATAGCATGCCTGTCTGAAAAAATTTAGGCGGTAGTGGCTACTTTACGCAGCAACTCAATCAGACGCGGAGCGGTTTTTTGTACGCAGAAGCGTTCTTCAGCATCAATGCGACCTTGACGACCGTATTGCTGGCGGAGTTCTGGATTTTGCAACAAAGTCTTCAGAGTTTCGACCCATTGTGCATCGCTGCTGACCAAGTGGCCGTTCACGCCTTCATCGACGATATTTTTATTGGCGCCGACGTCGGAACCGACTACCGGTAGTCCGCAAGCCATGTATTGAATCAGTTTATAACCACATTTGCCGTTGGTCCACGGCGTATCCGGCAACGGCATAATACCGATGTCGCTTTCAGCCACCAAAGGAACTTCGGTGTCTTCCGTCCACGGCAGGTTTTCGATGTCCACCCCTTCAATATTGAGATTGGCACCGATGATGCGCAATTTGAACGGCACTTGACGGTTTAACTCGGCTAGCGGGCGAGCAATGTCTTGCACATATTGTGCGGTGGAAGGCGAGCCGATCCACACCACGGTTGGTTTGTCTTCACGGGCTTTTTGCTCTGAAGTGAAATAGCGGGTGATGTCGATAACGGTGGGTACGATTTCCACCCAGCGTGCGCCGGCTTGTTTGGCGCGGTCGGCCAAATAATAGTTGCCGCATACGACTAAGCTGGCACCCGCCATCAATGTGTCGAGGCGTTTGCCGAATACTTTGCGTACGATGGGCAGGCTGTGCATATCGTAATTGTGGAATAGGGCATCGTCGTAATCGAGCACATACGGAATATTAGCGAGCAACATTTTTTCAAACCAAGCCGGTGTCCACGGCAGGGCTTCTTTTTCAATCCAAACCAAGCTGTATTCGTTTTTGGCTGAAAGCAGCAGGCGGATACGGTTCCAATAAGTCTGTCTTAACTCGCCGCTGCTGTAAGACTGTTTGTTGTATTTGGCTTTCAGCGCGTCATCGCTGATGAGTGGAAACACATCGCATTGAATACCGGCCTGCTCAAACCAGCTCAGATACTGCATGGTACGCAGGCGTGAGGAAGCGCCTTGCGGACCGTATTTGGTGAGCATCAGGACTTTCATCGAGTTTGTCCCTTCAATACAGCAGGCAGAGCTTTCCACAACATGCCATAGCCCGCCCAAGTGTTTTTTACATCGGCCATTGAACCTTTGGCTAGGCTCAGTACGGTGCGAGAAAGAGGCTCAACAATCAGGGTTACTAATGTAATACCGATGGCTTCTGGCTTAGACATATGGGTAAAGCTATAAATCAGACGGCTGCGTAAGGAGTAAAACAAACGGGTGGCTTTCACTTGGTTGGAGGTGCCGCCACCGGCATGGAAGGCTTGAGTATCGGCCAAATACATGCTTTTATATCCGGCTTGTTTGGTACGGTAGGCCAAATCCAGATCTTCAAAATACACAAAGAAACGCTCATCAAAGCCGCGTAATTGTTCAAACAAATCACGGCGCATGAAATAAAAAGCTCCGATGACTTGGTCCACTTCACGGGTACTTAAATGATCCCAGTCGCCCATGTGCATGTGCATGGATTTAAAGGTAGAGAAAGGCAGTTTGTTGAGACCAAACGCATTAACTGCAAAGGTTTTCAGCGAAGGGAAACGGGTGCAGCTGCGAGCAATATGGCCGTCTTCTTCTACCAGTTGCACACCGCAAATGCCTACTTTCTGATTTTCCGGGCGTTCCATATATTCATGGGGTACGCTCAGAGAGTGTTCGAACAACTGAGCATCAGGATTGAGGAACAATACATATTTGGCACTACCGGCGGCCGCACCTTGGTTACAGGCAGCACCGAAACCGTTATTGGTGTTATTTTTGATAATTTTCAATTCAAACGGGAAGTCGGTACCCAATTCTTCCACTAAAGCAATGGAATTGTCGGAGGAATTGTTATCCACAATAATGGTGCTGCTAACGAGACCGGAATGGTATTTAATAATGCTGGTTACTGCATCCTGGAGTAGTTTTCCAGCATTCCAGTTTACGAAAACAATATCAATCATATTTTAAGTGCCTTTGTGTTAGGTTTGGACTGTTCGTGGCGTTGCAACTGATTAAATAAGGCAATAAGAAACAAGGTAATGCCGAAAGTCCGGTAATAAATCATATTAGAAAAGCCGACTTCAAATGCTAAGTAAGCAAACAGAAATAAATATCGATAATATGTTGTAATATTTCTGAAGATATAACGGCTGAATGAAATGACTACGCCAAGCGTGGCTAGAATACTGCCCCGCAGCGCATATTCCAAATATCCGGAGTCTGCGAACATAAAATTAGTTGTGTAGCTAAAACCAATGCCTCCCAAAGGATTGTTCATTACATACTCTAAGTTGTTGGCCAGATTTCCGCCTTCTGAATAGCGGCCACCCAAGCCGTTGCCTTCTGAGAATAAATGGGTAAGCGTTTGGTCAACGACATCTCCAACCATTTGATAGGCTAAGATTAAAGCAAATAATTCAATTGTTAGTGTTAGTAAGAATAAAAAACGCTGTGCCTTATAAAGCTCGAACTGTAGAGCAATAAAAGAAATTAAAAAGAATACGAGCGACGTTGATGATTGTAGCCAAAACAAAAATACCATGTAGAAACTGGCAAATAATAGGTACCAAAGATGCTTGGTATATTTATATAGCGCCAAGTTAGTAACAAAAAATAGAAAATTATAAAAACCGGCGATAGAGAGA
>CALFOA010000424.1 GCA_937919795.1 uncultured Neisseria sp. | reverse complement strand
TCGCTGCCGAAGCCTTCGGCGCGGGTGTTGCTGTACATTTCATCCAAATCGCCAAATTTGTCGGCGCGGTGGCCGTAGCGCACGCCGTCGTAGCGCGACAGGTTGGTGCTGGCTTCGGCCGATGCGAGCACATAATAGGCGGGAATGGATAATTCGGTTTGCGGTAGGCTCACGTCCACCATTTCTGCGCCTTGTGCTTTGAGCAAATCCATCACGTTTTGCAAGGCCGTCTGAACATCGGCGCTGTTGCTCTGAGCGAAATATTCTTTCGGCAGGCCGATTTTCAGGCCTTTCAAAGGCTGGTTTAAGGCGCGGGTATAGTCTTCTTGTTCGCGCTCGAGGCTGGTGGAATCACGTTCATCGAAGCTTGCCATGGCATTGAGCAACAAGGCGCAATCTTCGGCGGTTTGCGCCATCGGCCCGGCTTGGTCGAAGCTGGAAGCGTAGGCCACCATGCCGAAGCGGGATACGATGCCGTAAGTGGGTTTGATGCCGGTGATGCCGCAATGTGAGGCGGGCTGGCGGATGGAGCCGCCGGTGTCGGAGCCGAGCGCAACGGGTGCAAGTCGGGCGGCAACGACAGCTGCGGAGCCGCCGGACGAACCGCCGGGTACGTTGTCCAGATTCCACGGATTTTTAGTGGCGCCGTAGAACGAGGTTTCGTTGGTAGAGCCCATGGCAAATTCGTCCATATTGGTGCGGCCGAGAGTGACCATGCCTGCGTCGAGCAGATTTTGCACCACGGTGGCGGTGTACGGGGCGACGAAGTTGTCCAACATTTTGCTGGAACAGGCCGAACGCCAGCCGGTTTGGCAGAAGATGTCTTTATAGGCAATCGGCACGCCGGTGAGCGCGCTTGCGTTGCCGGCGGCAATACGCGCATCGGCGGCTTGGGCTTCGGCCAGGGTTTTGTCTTTATCTAAGATGATGTAGCCGTTGATGGCGGGGTTGCGGGCATCAATGGCGGCGAGGTATTCCTGCGCCAATTCAACAGCGGAAATCTTTTTGGCTTGCAACAATTCGCCGGCTTGTTTGAGGGTGTATGCGGTCATGGCGGTAATTCCAAACAGTGGTTTTCAGACAGGCATTGATAGGATAGATATGCCTGTCTGAAAAAATAAACTATTAATTATTCTTCAATAACTTGCGGAACGATGTATAAACGATTGCGCACTTCCGGTGCAACTGCCTGATATTCGGCAGCGTGATCGGTTTCGGTTACCGCATCTTCACGTAGGCGCAAGGCCACTTCGTGCGGGTGTGCCATCGGTTCTATGCCGTCGGTATTCACGGTTTGCATTTTTTCAACTAAGGCGAAAATATCGTTTAATTGTTGCAGATTTTGCGCTTTTTCCGCCTCGGTGAGGCTCAGGCGCGAGAGGCGTGCGATTTTTTCCACATCAGCAAGTGTTAAGGCCATTGAGTAAATCCTTAAATAAAATTAGCAAATCGACCTGTTGTAAGGTATCATTCTCAAACCAGTCCGTTGCGGGCGGCATATTTGCGCGCCCTTATTAAGTTTAAGCGCGGATTATAAACGAAAACCCGTTTATCGGCATGGTGTTTTTCAGGCACATTTCTGCTCTATGCCTGTCTGAAAGCCCATGCCTTGTTGTGTCCGAAGAATTTGATTTTATTTCGCCCTCTTTTTAAAAGGTGATACATGTTTGGCTTTTTTAACCGCTACCTCTCTCACGATCTGGCCATAGACTTGGGTACGGCTAATACTTTGATTTACAGCAAAAATAAAGGCGTGGTACTGAACGAACCTTCCATCCTGGCTATTCAGGAAGACGAAGCGCATCCCGGCCACGCCAACCCGATTGCCATCGGCAACGAGGCCAAAAAAATGCTGGGGCGCACGCCGCGCAATATCCGTGTAATACGGCCGATGAAAGACGGTGTGATCGCCGATTTCACGCTTACCGAGAAAATGCTGAAATACTTTATCGGCCAAGCGAGTACCGGCAATCTCGGCGGCGCTTCACGTATTGTGATTTGCGTTCCCTGCGGCGCCACTCAGGTGGAACGCAAGGCTATTTGCGATTCAGCCCGTGCAGCCGGCGCTTCCGAAGTGTATCTGATTGAAGAAGCGATGGCGGCCGCCTTGGGCGCGGATTTGCCGATATCGGAACCTGCCGGTTGCATGATTGTCGATATTGGCGGCGGCACCACCGAAATCGGCGTGATTTCGATGGGTGGCATGGTTTATTCCCAATCTTTGCGTGTGGCCGGTAATGCGTTTGACGAAGCGATTATTCATTATGTTCGCCGCCATTTCGGCGTATTAATTGGTGAAGCCACCGCCGAAAACATCAAGCAAACCATAGGTGTGGCCTATCCGGTGGAACAGGTTGACAGCATGACCATCCACGGCCGCAACCTTTCCGAAGGCATGCCCAGCAGCTTCAGCCTCAATTCCAATCAGGTGTTTGAAGCTTTAAAAGAGCCGCTCAACCAAATCATTCAGGCGATTATTTATGCGCTGGAAATGACCCCGCCGGAACTGGCTTCCGACATCATCGAACGCGGCTTGGTGTTGGCAGGTGGCGGTGCCCTGCTCAACGGCATGGACAGACTGCTGGCCGAAGCCACCGGCTTGCCGGTATCGGTTGCGGACGAGCCTTTGGGTTGCGTGGCGCGCGGAGCGGGTTATTCACTAGATCTAATCGGCACCCGCAGCCCGGTGTTTACCGAAGTTTATTAATCTTTATCCGCTGAAAACCATTAAATATGCCCGCTCCTTCGCTTAATTTCACTAAACGCCGCAGCGCACCGGTTGGCAAGCTCTTTTTGTTGAGCTTAACCAGTCTTGCGCTATTGGCGATGGATCAGCGTTTCGAAGGTGTGCAGCATGTGCGGAAAGTGGCGGCTTCGCTGACTTTCCCGCTGCAATGGCTGGCTTCGCAACCGGTGGAATTTTACCGCTACACCCGTTCGCTGGCGCAATCGCAAACCGCCTTGCAAGCACAAAACCGCCAGTTGAGCGCAGACAACATTCGCCTGCAAGCGGCGGCTCATCAAAACAGTGCGCTGGAAAAAGAAGTAGGCGAATTAAAATCGGTGCTGGGGCTCAAGCAGGAGGGCTTTGGCACTTCCGTGGCGGCCGAAGTGGTTTCCAACGGCCGCAACTTTACTTCCAACCTGCTGGTGATTGATAAAGGTGCGGAAAGCGGTATCCGGCAAGGCGATGCGGTGATTGACCACAACGGCTTGGTCGGCCAAATCATACAGGTTCGCCGTTTGAGCGCCGATGTGCGCCTGATTAGTGCCAACGATTTAATGGTGCCGGTATCAGTCGCCCGTACCGGGGTTCGCAGCCTGATGTATGGCGAGGGCAACGGCATTGCTTTGCGTTATTTTCCGCAAGATGCCGATTTGCAAAAAAATGATTTGCTGCTTACTTCCGGCATGGACAGCGTTTACCCCGCAGGCATTCCGGTCGCGCGGGTAACGGAAGCCGCTAAAAACACCGGCACCGCTTACTACCGCAGCACTCTGCAACCGGTTGCTGGTCTGAACGTCAGCAAATATTTACTGGTTCTTCAACAAAAACAAGCCGCTGTCGAAGCCGCAAGCGATCCGGCAGCTTTCGCCCGCCCATGAATGACTTTAACTTAACCGGCCGCCTGCCGTTGATTCCGTTATTAACTACTTTCGCCGTAGCGCTTTTATTGGATTTTATCCCGCTACCGGCGGATAGTTTTTTCTGGATGCCGCCATTCAGCGCAATGGTGTGGTTTTTTCTGATTCTGCGCCGTCCGCAAACGTTTGGTTTGTTTGGCGCTTTCCTGTTTGGTTTGCTGGTGGACGCCGGTACCACTTCCCCTTTAGGCCAGCACGCGCTCTCTTTTGTGTTGATGACTTTTGCCCTTCAACTGCCACAAGCGCAAGACTGGTTGAAAACCCCGCTGCGCCAAGCGATAGGCTTAACGATGGCTTTGCTATTCAACCAAGCCATTCTCAGTTTTCTCAATGCCATCCGCAATCAGCAGTTTACCCACCCGGAAATGTTCGCCTCCGTGCTAACCGGGGTATTGTTGTGGCCGCTGCTCGACCGCTTCCTGCTCACTTTTTTACAAGCCCGCCGTATTAAATGAACGTGAAACCGACTGCTCCTCCGCCGCCGGACAATCGGGCGGGCAAAGATTTCAAGCTGCGCTTAGGCGTGGCTTTCGGCCTGATGGTGCTCGCTTTCGGCGTACTGGCTGCGCGCTTCGTTTACCTGCAAGTCGATCAACATCAAAACTATACCGCCCGTGCCACCACCAACCGCATCACCCTGATTCCAACACCGCCGGTGCGCGGCGAAATTGTCGACATCAACGGCGTGGTGTTGGCACGCAATTATCCGGTGTTTTCCCTAGAGCTTATCCCCAAGCAAATTGAGAGCAAAGAAGAAGAGCTGATTGAAGCGCTGCGTGCTTATGTGGACATCAGCGAAGCGGATCTAAAGCGTTTTAAAAAATTCCGCGCCGAATACCGTTCTTATGAAAAAGTGCCGCTGAAACTGAAGCTGACCACCGACGAAGCTTCACAATTGGCTCCCCATCTTTACCGCTTTCCCGGCGTGGAAATCAACGCGCGTACCTTCCGTGAATACCCCTTTGGCCCGCTAACCGCCCATTTTCTCGGCTATATCGGCCGTATCAGCGATAAAGATCAGGAAAAGCTGAAAGAAGAAGACCGCATGGCGTTATACCGCGGCACCACCCACATCGGCAAATCCGGTTTAGAAAACTATTACGAGCAGCAGCTGCACGGTATTCCGGGTTATCAGGAAGTGGAAAAAGATGCACACGGCGATGTGGTGCGGGTACTGCGCGAAGTGCCGCAACAAAGCGGCCAAACGCTGAAACTGGCGCTGGATATCCGCTTGCAGCAGGAAGCCGACCGCATCATCGGCAACCGCCGCGCCGCCATGGTCGCGCTTGATCCGCAAACCGGCGGAGTGCTGGCCTTTATTTCCAAGCCTTCATTTGATCCTAATTTGTTTGTAGACGGCATTGACAGCGACACCTGGAAACAACTCAATGAAGACTGGCAACGCCCCTTATTAAACCGGGTTACCCAAGGCCTGTACCCGCCCGGCTCCACCTTTAAGCCGTTTATGGGCATGGCTTTGCTCGAAAGCGGTAAACTAAACACCAATACCATCGTGCCCGCACCCGGCGCCTGGAGTATCCCCGGTTCCCGCCATTTGTTCCGCGACTCGGTACGGCGCGGCCATGGTGCGGTAAACCTCAGCACCGCTATTCAGGTATCGTCAGACACCTTCTTCTACCGCATGGGCTATGAAAGCGGTATCGAGAAACTAGGCCCTTATTTAGCCGAGTTCGGTTTCGGCAAAGCCACCGGTCTCGACATTCCCAACGAATACCGCGGCATTCTTCCTTCGCCGGAATGGAAAGAAAAACGCTTTGCCAAATTACCGCCGCAACAGCGGCAATGGCATCCAGCCGAAATGGTACCGGTGAGTATCGGCCAAGGCTACAACACCTATACCCCGATGCAATTGGCGCATGCTCTGGCTTCCTTAGTGAACAACGGCGCGGTATACCGCCCGCATCTGGTGAAAGAAATGCTGGATTACAATAAACAGCAAATCACCTTGATTGAGCCGAAACCGGATCATCAAATGCCATTCAAACCCGAACACTTCGAATACATCAAACAAGCGATGCGCAAAGTGGTTGGCCCCGGCGGTACCGCCCGCGCCATCGGCGGTGCACCTTATACTTTAGGTGGTAAAACCGGTACCGCGCAAGTGGTGCAAATCAAGCAAGGCCAAAGCTATAACGCCGCCGCTTTGCGTGAACAACACCGCGACCATGCTTGGTTTATCGGCTTCGCGCCGGTAGAAAAACCCAAAATTGCAGTAGCGCTGATTCTGGAAAACGGCGGCTGGGGCGCAACTGCCGCGCCTTTGGTGCGCCAACTGATGGATTATCATCTCCTCACGCTGCAAGGCGGCGGTAACACTACGATGCAGGTCGAGCAAGGCACACCCGACAGCAACCCGATTCTGGAAAGTGAAAAGCACATTACCCCATTGTTGCCCGCCAGCGGTTTTCAGACAGGCATTCCGCAAGCTTCAGGAGTTTCTGCACCATGATGATTAAAGAGAAACTGATGCGCGTGGCCAAAAGCTTGTGGCATCCGATGGATCCTTGGCTGTTTTACGCCATGCTGGCCATCTATATCATGAGCCTGTTTTTGCTCTATTCCGCCGATGGCCAAAGCTTTGACCAGTTGACCAATAAAACCCTGCATACCGTGCTGGCTTTTATTCTGCTGTGGTTGGTGGCGCGCACGCCGCCGCTGAAATTCGCCGTCATCGGCGTGCCGCTGTATGTCGCCGGTGTGTTGATGCTCATCGGCGTGCATTTTGCCGGAGTTACCGTAAATGGCTCAACCCGCTGGCTGGATCTCGGCATTACCCGCATCCAGCCTTCCGAAATCATGAAAATCGCCTTGCCGATGACGGTTGCTTGGTATTTCCAGCGTTATGCCGGCCGCTTGCGCTGGTATCACCATCTGGCGGCGCTGGTGATGATTGCCATTCCGGTGCTGTTGATTCTGAAACAGCCCGACTTGGGCACCGCCGTGTTGATTATGGCTTCCGGCTTGTTTGTGGTCTTTTTCGCCGGCTTACCATGGAAAGTGATTTTTGCCGCACTCATCGGCTTAGTGGCCGCACTGCCGCTGCTGTGGAATTACGGCATGCACGATTACCAGAAAACCCGCGTTCTCACCCTACTCGACCCCACCAAAGATCCGCTTGGTGCCGGTTACCACATCATCCAATCGATGATTGCCATCGGCTCGGGCGGTATTTGGGGTAAAGGCTGGCTGCACGGTTCGCAAACCCACCTCGATTACATCCCTGAAGCCACCACCGACTTTATATTTGCGGTATTCGGCGAAGAGTTCGGTTTAATCGGTAACCTACTGTTGCTGGCGGTGTATCTGGTGATTCTGGGACGCGGCCTCGTGATTGCGGCACAAGCCCAATCCACCTACAGCCGCCTGCTGGCCGGCGCGCTTACCCTCACCTTTTTCTGCTATGCCTTCGTGAACATGGGCATGGTCAGCGGCATCCTGCCGGTGGTGGGCGTACCGTTGCCTATGGTCAGCTACGGCGGTACCGCCACTCTTTCGGTAATGATTATTCTGGCCATTCTGATGGGGATTGCCCGCGAAAGCCGCAAACCGGGAACAGAAAAACTGCAAACTCCTCGACAGAGTGAAACATCCACATCCTTAAAAACATCACCCCGCTGGCGCGAATGGCGTGAATAAGTTAAATGCCTGTCTGAAACATTTTTTCAGACAGGCATTTATATTTTCAGTTTACACGGTAAAACCCTTTCAGACAGGCATTCCTTATTTACATCCCCAATTCTTTCAGGAAACGCACATCATCCGCCCAGCCCGATTTCACTTTTACCCATACTTTTAAAAACACTTTGTTGTCGAACAGCTTTTCCATATCCAGCCGAGCTTCGGTGGAAATCTTCTTCAAGCGCTCGCCGCCTTTGCCGATTAGGATAGCTTTCTGGCTGTCTTTATCCACCAATACCGCCACATAAATCCGGTGCAGGCCGCTTTCTTCCACTTCAAACTGCTCGATTTCCACGTTCATGGCATACGGCAATTCTTCGCCCAGATAGCGGAACAGTTTTTCGCGCACGATTTCAGTAGCAAGAAAACGGCTGGATTTGTCGGTGACCATGTCTTCCGGATACATCGGAATGCTCTCCGGCAGATGCGGTTCAACCAAGCCCATCAAGTCGGATAAGCCCAAGCCGTGTTTGGCACTCACGGTGCACACGCCGGCAAACTCGCATTCGCTTCTCACTTCAGCGATAAACGCATCCAAAGTCAGCTTATCTTTTGATTTATCAACCTTATTCACCGCCAAAATCACCGGCACATGCTTGGGCAATTGTTTCATCACGGTGCGGTCGGCCTGGGTGAAACGCAGCGCTTCCATCACCAAGATAATCGCATCGACCCCGCTCATTGCCTCGGTCACATTCAGGTTCAGGCGGTCGTTCACTGCATTGCGGTAATCGGTTTGAAAACCGGGGGTATCGACGAAAATCACCTGTTTCTTTTCATCGGTGTAGATGCCGTTCACCTTATGGCGGGTGGTTTGTGCTTTTTTGCTGGTGATGCTGATTTTCTGGCCGATTAAATGATTCATCAGCGTGGATTTGCCCACATTCGGGCGGCCGACAATCGCCACAAAGCCGCAACGGTAGCCGTTGGCATCCGAAATATCGGTAGGGTTAAACTGATCATCCATCATGTTCTCTCTTTTATCTTGATTGTTCAGGCTACAGGCTAGTTATAAAGGCTGGTAAGTACGGGAAGTGAGGATGTGGTCGCGCCAACGGCCGTTAAGGTAAAGATAGTCGTGCGCCAGCCCTTCTTGCTCGAAACCCAAGCGTGCCAGCAGTTTGCCGCTGCGGATGTTTTCCGGGCAGTAATTGGCCATGATGCGATGCAGGCCGAAACGGAACATGATGTCGATACAGCGCCCGGCGCCTTCAAACATTAAGCCTTGCCCTTTATGGCGCTCATCCAATAAGAAGTTGAGATAGCAGGCTTGGAAATGATCCATCACGATGTGGGTGAAATAACAAGTACCGATCAGACTGCCGTTTTCGCGGCTGAATAAGCCGAAATACACGGCTTTTTTATCGGCAAATTCGTGTTCGGCATCAGCAATAAACTCTTGCATCCCGCCGAGCGTATAAAACGATTCGTCGCGCAACGGCTCCCATTCGGCAAAATAATCGCGGTTATGGCAGTATAAATCCAATAAAGCGGCAGCATCATCCGCGCACAGCGGTCGGATAGACAGGTTTTCGGTTTCCTCGAAAAACCATTGATCGTTCGGGTTCATGCTCTCTCTCCTTTTTGCGGCTGTTTTATCTTTAATCTACTTTTTTTCAGACAGGCCTATGCCTGTCTGAAAAACAACATCGCGACAAACTTATTTCTTTTTGTTTTTCTGCGGATACTGCTGCTCCAACCAAGCCACCGCTTCTTTGGCCACTGCTTGTTCGGCCAATCGGCGGCTGCTACCTTGCGCTCGGCCTATCCAAGCCAATTCGCCTAAGTCGCAAGATACCACGAATTGCGCTTCGTTGCCTTCGCCCGTTTGCTCTTCGATGCGGTATT
>CALFOA010000423.1 GCA_937919795.1 uncultured Neisseria sp. | reverse complement strand
GGTTAAACTACCTGAATACGAATACCGAGTGCCCAAGCCCGATGCCGAGCTGGTGCGCAAATCTATTGTTTACAAACTGATTTTCACGTTGGGCATCGACCCGCGCGATGCCAGGCCCGAAGATTGGCTCAATGCCGCCATGTTTTCCGCCCGTGATCTGGTAACTGAGAGCTTTCTGCAAACCCGCCGCAGCCACATCGAACACCAAAAACGCATGGTGTATTATTTATCGATGGAATTTCTGCTGGGGCGCGCCTTCACCAATTCGTTGATCAACGAGGGCGTGTATGACGTGTTTATCGAAGCCTTCCGCCAGCTGGGCTTAACCTTCACCGATGTCGCCGAAGAAGAAGAAGATCCCGGCTTGGGCAACGGCGGCTTAGGTCGCTTGGCTGCCTGCTTCCTAGATTCGCTCGCCACTTTGCGCATCCCCGCCATGGGCTACGGCATCCGTTATCAATACGGCATGTTCAAACAAGAAATCGTAGACGGCCAGCAAGTCGAAAAACCCGACCTGTGGTTGGATCAAGACATGGCATGGCAATTCCTGCGCCCGAACAAAAGCTACCCGGTGGCATTCGGCGGCCAGTTACACAGCAACGGCAACATCAAACACTGGGAACCGGCCGAACAAATTGCCGCCTTGGGCTACGATGAAATCATCCCCGGCTACGGCGGCGACATCGCCAACACCCTGCGCCTGTGGACCGCACATGCCGGCGACCTGTTCAACCTCGCCGAATTCAACAAAGGCGACTACTTCTCTGCCATGCGCGCGCAAACCAGCGACGAAAACATTTCGCGCGTACTGTACCCCAACGACTCGACCGACAGCGGCCGCGAACTGCGCCTGAAGCAAGAATACTTCTTAGTTTCCGCTTCGATTCAAGATATCGTGGCACGCCACAAATGCCGCTTCCCCAATATCCGTACCCTCGCCGATGAAGTGGCCATCCACTTGAACGACACCCACCCGGTATTGGCGATTCCCGAATTGATGCGCGTGCTGCTGGATGAAGAAGGCCTCACTTGGCAAGAGGCTTGGGGCATGTCGTGCAAGATTTTCTCTTACACCAACCACACCCTGATGAGCGAAGCCTTGGAAAGCTGGTCTATCGACCTGATGGGTCGCCTGCTGCCGCGCCACCTCGACATCATCCTCGAAATCAACCGCTACTTCCTCGATGCCCTGCGCTCCATCGGCCAATACGACGAAGATTTCATCCGCCGCGTGTCCATCATCGACGAAGAACACGGCCGTCGCGTGCGCATGGCTTGGCTGGCCGTTATCGGTTCGCACAAAGTCAACGGCGTGGCCAAAATCCACTCCGATTTGATGAAAACCTCGATTTTCTCAGACTTTGCCAAAATCTTCCCCGACCGCTTCACCAACGTCACCAACGGCGTGACCCCGCGTCGCTGGATTGCCGTGGCCAACCCGCCGCTGGCTGCATTCTTGGATAAAAACCTCGGTGAAAAAGATTGGCGCCTGCATCTGGATCACCTCACCAACCTGAACAAACTGGTCGATGACAAAAAAGTACAAGCCGAATTTGCCGAAGTGAAGCAATACAACAAACAACGCTTGGCCGATTACATCGAAAAAGAGTTGGGCATCAAAATCAACCCGCAAGCCTTGTTCGACGTGCAGATTAAGCGTATCCACGAATACAAACGTCAAGGGCTCAACCTGATGCACATCATCGACCGCTACAACAAAATTCTGGAAAACCCCGATGCCGAATGGCAGCCGCGTGTATTCATCTTCGCCGGTAAAGCCGCTTCCGCCTACTACATGGCGAAGAAAATCATCCGCGCCATCAACGATGTCGCCACCGTGATTAACAACGACGACCGCGTACGCGATTTGATTAAAGTGGTCTTCATTCCGAACTACAGCGTGAGCCTGGCCGAAATGATTATTCCGGCGGCCGATTTGTCGGAACAGATTTCGCTGGCGGGTACCGAAGCTTCCGGCACCGGCAACATGAAATTCGCCCTCAACGGCGCGCTGACCGTCGGCACGCTAGACGGCGCCAACGTCGAGATTTTGGAACACGTAGGCGACGAGCATATCTTCATCTTCGGCAACACCGTAGAAGAAGTTGAAGCCATCCGCCGCAACGGTTACGACCCGATCAGCTACATGGAAAAAGACCAAGATTTGCGCCGCGTAGTGAAACAAGTCACCACCGGTACTTTCTCGCCGATGGAACCGAGCCGTTACAGCGACGTATTGCATGCCAGCGGCGACTACTATCAACTGATGGCCGATTTCCGCAGCTATATCGACACCCAGTACAAGATTGATGAGTACTACCGTCAACCGGAAAAATGGCGTCGTTCAGCACTGATCAACATCGCCAACATGGGTTACTTCTCGTCCGACCGCTCGATTCAAGACTACGCGGACGATATCTGGCACATCAAACCGTTAACCGAAAAAGAACTGCCGCACGAGCCGTGGGTAATTAAACAATAATCGGTAACACCAAAATGCCTGTCTGAAGATTTTTTCAGACAGGCATTTTGTTATTCCAATACATTAAGTGGCCAAATGTTAAGCTTGCAAGCTTATTTTATTGATCCGCGGCCGGTCATAAGTACGGGCAGACAATTGGGCGTATTCGTTTACAGTTAACATAGCTTTATCCATTCTTAGAAAAAGGTTTGCTTATTTAGCAATCAATACGGTATTGATGGGCGATAATTTGGTATCGATGAGCGGCTTTGCTGGTTCTTGGATCATTTTCCCATTCCGGTTTATCAGACAGATACAGTTTTTGCGGCATTTCTTTCAGCCGGATAAACCATTCGATATTCGGCCTGCGGCCAAATAGACGCTGATCAAAAGCCACCGGCTGCCATGCTCCATTAACAACCTGATATTTTCGGTAAGGGCACCTGTTGTTCCAGCCCTGATCATGAATGGGGGTGACCACCATATACCAGCTGCCTTGTTCGTCGCGATCCAAAATCATCGGTGCCCACCGATCCGACCACAGCGGCGGTTTGTTCAAACCTGCTGCGTCCACCACTTCCACCTCATCTTTAGTGGCTTCAAAATCACTGTCCGGCAAAA
>CALFOA010000422.1 GCA_937919795.1 uncultured Neisseria sp. | reverse complement strand
GCACATTCTGCAAAACGAAGATCAGCGCATCGTTTTCACTATTCCGTACCTGAACCACTTCACTCTGATCGGCACCACCGACCGTGAGTACACCGGCGATCCGGCAAAAGTGGCAATCACCGACGGCGAAACCGATTACCTGCTGCACACTTTCTTCACCGATATGAACGCCTTCTCGCATTTCGTGCTCGACACCCTGCTCTCCCACCCCGGCGTGCAAGATGCCCAATCGAGTTTCGTGTTGAAAGAAATCAAAAACACCACCGCACTGCCGTTGTCGCATCTGCAAAGCGATTAAACGGTAGGCTGTATCACACCATAATGCCTGTCTGAAAAAACTTCCTTTATTTTCAGACAGGCATTGTATTAGAAAGACCCCCCATGCAATTCAATTTAATCATCATCGGCGACGAAATCCTGCACGGTTCGCGCATCGACCAACATTTCGCCTTTTTCAAATCACTGCTGGAAGAGCACGGCTTGCAACTGGGCAGCGTACAATATTTGCCGGACGACCGCCTGCTCATCAGCAAGCAACTTCGCCGCAGCTTTGAAGACGGCCTGCCGACTTTTGTTACCGGCGGCATCGGCGCCACACCCGACGACCATACCCGTCAAGCCGCCGCGCTGGCGCTGGATCTGCCCATCGTCAATCATCCGCAAGCCGCGCAATATATTGAAGCGCTCACCTTAAAACGCGGCGAAGCGCTGGATTCGCCCGAACACCGCCAGCGCCTGAAAATGGCCGATTTCCCACAAGGCGCCGATATTGTCGAAAACGAGTACAACACCATCGCCGGCTTCTCCATCCGCCAACATTATTTCCTGCCGGGCTTTCCGGTGATGGCGCAACCGATGGCGCGTTGGGTATTAAACCGCTATTACACCGATCATTTTCATCAGCGCCAAAGCGATCAGCGCTCGATTCGTGTTTATGATTTGGCCGAAGCCAAAATCGCGCCGCTGATGGAAACCATCGAACAGCAATACCCCGGCGTGTTCACCTACAGCCTGCCGAGCGAGCGCCGATTAAACGAACAAGGTGAAGTGATTCCGGCAGTAATCGAATTTGGCCTGAAAGCCGAAGGCGAAGCCTGCCAACAATTAGATACCGCCTGGCAACAGGCATTAGACGCCCTGGCCGCCTTGGGCGCGCGATTGGAAGAACAAACCGGTTCCTATGCTTGATTCTTTCTTCATCTATCCCACACCCGGCCAATCGCCCGGGTGTTTTTCATGGCACAAGCTGTTTCAATAATCTCGATACACTACTAAAACGACATTCCATCCATTTATCTTGCCACTTATCCTTAAATTGCAAGGAAAAGTAATCAAAATCCGACAAATTCAGCCAGCATGTAAAAAGAAGTAGTGGCTATTGTGTTGATGCCGTCGTGTTCGTTACCATGCAACTATATAAATTTCAGATATTCAAATGCAATAAGACACCAAGCAATGGTTCCATTTAGATATCGAAAAGGTTGTATCATGAAGAAAAAGACAAGCGCCATCGCCCTCACCGGTATTCTGGCTTTACTTTCTACCAGCGCTCTGGCCGCCCTACCCGGTGCCATTTTCCATCCGCGTGGCGCCGAAGTGGTGAAGACTCAAGAGGACGACAACAGTTTTGCCGCCGAATTTAGACTGCGCCATCACAGTTTCGATAAACTCTTACAACAAATCCACCAACACGCTGAGAACCAAGGGTTTAGCGTAACGACTTCTGCCGTCAGCCCTCATGCGATAGAGCTGACTTTCCAGAGCGAGCAACAGGAATTGGGCATCTTGCTGGAACAGAAAGATTACGGTGAGATTGCTTATAAAGCTGATTTAGCTTCATGGGCAACATAAAGTTTCATGATCACAATTTACTTATATGCCTGTCTGAATAAATTCTTATTTCATTTATTTTCAGACAGGCATTCTCATCAAAAACCGCCTACTCTGTATTCCAAAGTAGGCGGTTTTGTTTTTCACACCAATATTAACGTGCCGGGATGGTACCGATACGCTGTTTCAGCGACACATTCGGTTCATTAAACAAATTCGCGTAATACGTGGCGTTGGCCATCACTTTTTTCACATAATCGCGCGTTTCGTTGAACGGAATGGTTTCAGCATAAATCGCCGCTTCCATTGGCGCCGTACCCTGCCAACGACGGGCGCGGCTGGGGCCGGCGTTGTAACCGGCGGAAGCCAACACTTCGCTGTTGCTCAAGCGCGCTTTGGTGTCGGCCATATACCAAGTACCCATGCGGATATTACCCTCGGTAGTATAGAGATCGCTTTGGCTCATGCCGATTTTGCGGGCGATTTCCTGCGCAGTGGCCGGCATCACCTGCATCAAACCGTGTGCGCCAACATGGGAACGTGCGCCCATCATAAAGCGGCTTTCCTGACGAATCAGGCCGTACACCCAAGCCGGATCGACGCCTGCCTGATTGGCATAGGCAGTAGTCAGATCTTTAAACGGCGAGATATAGCGCAAGCTATAGCTCAGCTTCTGATTGGTGCTGTCGGCGGTATTGATCGCCATTTCGTAAAACTGGTTGTTAAACGCCAATTGAGCGGCAGTCAGCAACGCATCTTCATCAAAACCGCGGATGGCATAGCGCCATTCGGCCTGCGCCTGGCGGCGCATATTCCAATCATCTGCATTCAGGCTGGCGCGGAACAGATTCAGCGCACGATCAATCGCACCGTCTTTGGCCATGCGGTTCACGGCGCTGCTGCCCGGCTCGGCCACATTGTCTTTGGTATCGACACGGCGACCCAATTCTTCACCCGCCAGCAAGGCATAGAAGTTGCGACCGCTGGCAGCGGCCTGCTCATACAAACGCTTGGCTTCGCTCTGATTACCCTGAGCCGCCATGCTGCGACCCAGCCAATAGAGCCAAGTTGGGTCTTGCTGCTGTTTGTCGCTCATACTGCGGATGATGCCGGATAGTTCGTTCCAGCGTTGCAAGCGCAAAGCTGAACGCGCATACCAGTCAAACTGATCGGCGGAAAGCTGTTTGCGGTCGGCACGGTTGTAATACGACAATGCGGCACCAAAATTCTGATTTTTGGCCTGCACATAGCCCAATACGCCCCACGCAAAGCCGACTTGCTCACGAGTCAGCGAACCGGACAGGCTTTCCAGCGTGCCAGCGGAAGCAGTACTTTTCTGTGCAGTCGGGCCGATCACATTAATCAGCAAGGCTTCCTGTGCACCTTGGCCGCCGGCACTGCCGTCCAGCGGGCTGCCGAGCGCTGCCGCCAGATTGCGAGCATCAGTCATCTGGTTATTACTGATTAAACCGCGTACACGACGCCAAGCATCGGCCTGTTTCAAATCGCCGCGACGCGCAGCTTCTTCCAATAAGCGGTTACAACCGGGCGCTTGTCTGCCCAATTCCTGCACCACTTCGGCGGCCACACTGCTCTTTTTGCCCTGTTGGCTCAAAGCCTGATAATCGGCATAGCAACGTACTTCCAACGAGCGGCCGGCGGCATCCAGTTTGGCATATTGCTGTTGAAACAAATCCCAGCGGTTGCGGCTGCCCAGGCTTTTCAGCCATTCGTTGCGCACGCTCTCGCCCATTGCGCTATCAGACTGGCGGCTGAGGAATTGCGCCGGCAACACATCGTCGCCTTGTTTCGCGGCGGTTAAGGTGCTTTGGAAAATCGCGTAATCAGCAGTGGTTTGGCTGGGCGACTCGCTGGCGCGGGTTTTCGGCAAATGGCTGGTAGTAGGCTCTTTGCCGTTAATCGGTTCGACCACCTGCTCGGGAGAAGAACAGGCGGCCAAAGTGGCTACAGCAGCGCCGAGCAGGGTGAATTTAAACTTGTGAATCGGAGTCATATCCTAAGTATTCCGTTTGAGTGTGTTTGTGGACTGGATGATACCAGTATTTTTGGGGTTATAGAAAACTGTCATCTAAACGGTCTTTTAGGCTTTCAGACAGGCATTTTCAGACAGGCTTCAAAAATATAGTCGCTTCACTAGAAATGAGCTAAAGCACAGCCAACGCGGTATCATTTTTATTTGAAGTGACTATTTTATTTTTTCCAATACGCGGGTGTCAGCAACACAAATACGGTGAAAATTTCCAATCGCCCCAACAGCATGGCAACACTACACAACCATTTTTGCAAAGCACTCAGCTCGGCATAATTGTGTGCCGGCCCCACCAAGCCCAAACCGGGGCCGGCGTTGGTGATACAGGCGATCACGGCGGTAAAGGCGGAGAGAAAGTCCATGCCGCTGGCCATAAAGGCAAAAGTGAACATCACGATGGTCATAAAATACACAAAGATAAATGCCATCACCGACATTGCAATGTGTTCACCTATGGTGGTTTGGTTCACTTTAACCGTGCGCACCGCATTCGGGTGCAACAACAGCAAAGCTTCGCGCATACTGAATTTGGCCAACGCCAGCGCGCGCGCCATTTTGATGCCGCCGCCCATCGAGCCGGTGTTGGCCAGAATGTTGCTGAGAAAAAACATCCATAAGGAAACCAGCAGTGGCCAATTGCCGAAATCGGTATTGGCAAAGCCACCGGCCAGGCCAACGGAAATAAAGTTGAAGCCGACATAGCGGAAAGATTCTTGCCAACTGGCATAAAAGCCGCTGAGCCACAGATACAAAGTAGCCACCAAAATACTGCAGAACAATACCGTCAGCATAACGCGAGCTTCTTCATGTTGCCAATAAGGGCGCAAAGACCGAGTGCGGAAGGCGTTGAAGTGGCAGGCGAAATTCAGGCCGCCCAATAACGTAGCCACCATAATCACACCTTCAATGGTAGTCGATTCGAAATAAGCGATGCTGGCGTCGTGGGTAGAAAAACCGCCAAGCGAGAAAGTAGACATGCTGTGGCAAATAGCATCAAACCAGCTCATGCCGCTGATTTTCAACGCGATACAAGTTAAAACGGTAAACAGCAGATACACCATCCACAACTGCTTGGCTGTCTGCGAAATACGCGGCGCCATTTTGCTGTCTTTATCGATGCCGGGAATTTCCGCTTTAAACAGCTGGGTGCCACCCACCCCCAACATCGGCAGAATCGCCACCGCCAGCACGATAATCCCCATGCCGCCAAGCCAGTTCATCATGTGCCGCCAGAAATTCAACGAAGGCGCCAAGGTATCCAGGCTGGAAATCACGGTGGCGCCGGTGGTGGTGAGCCCGCTGATGGCCTCGAAGAAAGCATCGGTATAGCTCATGTGTGGGAAATACAGATAAAACGGCATTGCCGAAATGGCAGCAAAACCTACCCACAACATAAACACCAAGGTAAAACCATCACGCGGGCGCAATTCGCGCTGATAACGGCGGGTTCCCGCCCAAGCCAAACCGGAACCCAGCAAAGTGGCGAGAGCGGTCTGGCTGAAAGCGGAAAAAGTGCCGTCCATATAGGCATACGACACCAAGGTCGGTAGCAGCAGCACCATGGCATACAGAAAGCCGAGCTTGGACAGTACATGGATAACGGAAAGAATTCTCGATTGATTCATATTGGA